>JABCZC010000070.1 GCA_013289875.1 Acidobacteriota bacterium
TGGGTCTCCCCAGGAACTCGGCAACGAAATCGCTTTCGGCCTGGCATCGAGCATCGAACTCCTGGAGCGAGCCGGGGCGAGGAATATCCTGACATCCAACCTGTTGGATGTAGGCCAACTGCCGGGCGCGAAAGCCGAGGGAATCTCGAGTTTCGCCACGGCTGCTTCGCTGGCCACCAACAACACGCTCGATCTGCTGTTGCTGCTGGAGTCGTTCTCACCGAAGACCCGCATTTATCGGATCGACGCGTATGCTCTCTTCCAATCGGTGCTTACGGATCCGGCCCATTACGGCTTCAACGATGTTACGGATCCGTGCCTGACCACGACCGTGTGCAGCAATCCCTATGTGAACTTCTTCTGGGATGAAGAACACCCGACGATCTTTGGCCACTCTTTCTTTGCCGTGGTGGCGCAAGATTTGCTGAAGCGATGAGAACCTGAAGCTCATCACCTAGCCGTCCGATCAGACTGAGCGGCGATCGCGGGAACGGATCCAGGCCTCGAAGACCAGCGTGTTGATGGAGAAGCCTATCCAGAACGCGATGCCGAAGAATTGACTTGGCGCAAGGTGAGTGAGGGAACTGGTCGCAAAGAAGACTCCCATCACCGGGCGGGTGGTTGCAATGCCGAGCAGGATCGCGATGGAGCGCAATAACCAGCGGCGCTCATGGGGTGGATCGTTCTGACGACGGTAGCGGTAGGAGCGGGAGAGCGAGAAGAGAAAGAGGCTGTTGAAGAACAGAACCGCGGAGCGCTCGGTCCATCCGCCAACGGAATCGACGCTCATAGCATAGGCCGTAAGACCGACGAACGCTCCGAGCGGAAAGATGAGCTGTCCGGGCCAAGTGGCACGGGCGGGCGCGCGGAAGATGACCAGGGGCGCGATCAAAACAAAGACGAGCGCGGGAATGATGTGGGCAAGCGTGAGCGCGGCATGGGATGCGAAGAACCCGTCCAGAGCAGCGAGTTGCGGTGGGGCTGAACGTGGCGGAAAGGCGAGCGCGAATATGCGCCGGATAACGACCGCGACGGCAATTGCCGTGCATGCCCAGAATCCCATGCGCAGCCAGAGCGGGGCTCCCTGCTTTTTCAACGAGGGGACGGTCATCTTCTCTGATACGAAAATTCCTGTCGCCTAGTGCCAGGATTCTTCTGCGCCTGCGGATTATGCAGGTTGGTCGCCGGAGCCAAGGCAGCGATGGAAGAAGTCGAAGACCACTCCGTAGAGCTGATGCGCTAGTTCGGGATCGTAGCGAGCGCCCTCGTCGCGCATAAAGGCGTGGGCCGCATTCACTTCGTACCAGCTGAACTTGACGCCGACCTCGTTCAGACGGGCCTGCACGATCAGGCGTCCTTCGAGCGAGGTGTGGGGGTCCTGGCGGCCCCAGATCATCAGCAATTCGCCCTGAATGTCTTTGGCACGGGCGAGTGAATCGTCCTTCATGCCTTTGCTCAGGCTGCCTTTGTGGATGTCAGTCGCGTAGAAGCAGGCTGCGCCGCGCACGTCGGGATTCATGGCGGCGCGGAAGGCGAGATGGCCTCCGATACAGATGCCCATCGCGCCGAGCTGGCCGGTGCAATCGGTACGCGACTTGAGATGGTCGAGAACCGCGCGGGCGTCGGCGTCATAGCTGGCGAGTTCCTTGGTGGTCTTCCAGTGATTGCCACGGTCTGATCCGGCCTGATCGTAGGCAAGGACTGTTCCGGCGGCTTCGAACTCGTGGTAGATCTCTGGGACGGCGACGATATATCCGTGTCCGGCGACTATCGCGGCCATGCGGCGAACAGGCCCGGTGAGCTGAAAGATTTCGCTGTAGAGGACGATGCCGGGATATTTGCCGGGCGCGACGGGCCGGAAGATGTGTGTCCGCATCGGGCCGTAAGGTGTCGAGAGTTCGACGTGTTCGTTGTCGAGGATGATCATAGGTTTGGATTTTAGTCCGTCATGTTTGCAGGACCCCGACGTTGAATTTTGGCACATCGGCATTCAGGGCGGCGGCTTCGAGCGCGGTGAGGAGGGCTTCGCGGGTTTTTGCGGGGTCGATGATCGCGTCGACCCAGAGGCGCGCGGCGGCGTAGCGGCAGTCGGTCTGCTGGTCGTAGGTGGCTTTGATCGAGGCGAGCAGTTCCTGTTTCTCTTCGTCGCTGAGCTTCTTATCGCCGCGCTCGAGTTGGCGGATACGGATCTCGACGAGCGTGTTGGCAGCGGAGGCTCCGCTCATGACGGCGTAGCGAGCGGTGGGCCAGGCGAAGATGAAGCGCGGATCGTAGGCCTTGCCGCACATGGCGTAGTTCCCTGCTCCGTAGGAACCGCCGACGATGACGGTGATTTTGGGCACGGTGGAGTTGGAGACGGCGGTGACCATTTTTGCGCCGGCGCGGATGATGCCGCTCCATTCGGCGTCGCGGCCTACCATGAAGCCGTTGACGTCGTGCAGGAAGATGAGGGGCACGAGGTTCTGGTTGCAGTCCATGATGAAGCGCGCGGCTTTCTCGGCGCTCTCGGCGTAAATGACGCCGCCGAACTCGGTGCGCTTTTCGCCAGTGTGACTGATCTGCGGCTGGTGCTGCTTCTGGTTGGCGACGATGCCAACGGCGTGGCCTCCGATGCGGGCGTATCCGCATAAGACGGTGCGGCCATAGTCGGGCTTGTACTCGTCGAACTCGCTGCGGTCGATGATGCGAGCGAGAAGCTCGTGCATATCGTAAGTGTTTGCCGCGCTTTTGGCAGGGTCGGGATCGAGGAGTGAATAGAGATCTTCTGCGGCGTATTTGGGCGCGTCTTTTTCGGGGTTGAATGGCACGCGGCTGAAGGGTGCGCCGGTGCGGTGTCCTATCTTCGCGACGAGCGAGCGCAGCCGGGCGATGCAGAGGTGATCGTTCGGTTCCTTGAAATCGACGGTGCCAGAGATTTCGGCGTGCATGGTCGCGCCGCCGAGCTCTTCGGTGGAGTATTTCTGTCCGATGGCAGCCTGAACGAGTGCGGGGCCGGCGAGGAAGAGTCCGCTGCCCTCGGTCATGAGGACATGGTCGGTCATGACGGGCAGGTAGGCTCCGCCGGCGACGCACATGCCCATGATGGCGGTGATCTGCGGGATGCCCATCGCGGACATGACGGCGTTGTTGCGGAAAATGCGGCCGAAGTCATCCTGGTCGGGGAAGACGTCTTCCTGCAAGGGAAGGAAGACGCCGGCCGAGTCGACGAGGTAGAGGGTGGGGATGCGGTTCTCCATCGCGATGTGCTGAGCGCGGAGAACCTTCTTCGCGGTCATGGGAAAGAAGGCGCCGGCCTTCACGGTCGCGTCGTTGGCGATGATCATGCAGAGTTGTCCGCAGACGTGGCCGAGGCCGGTGACGGTGCCGGCGGAAGGTGCTCCGCCCCACTCTTCGTACATCTCGAAGGCCGCAAAGAGGGCGAGTTCGAAGAGCTCGCTGTCGGGATCAAGAAGAAGCGCTATGCGCTCGCGGGCGGTGAGGCGCTTCTTGGCGTGCTGGGCCTCGATGGCCTTGGGGCCTCCACCTTCGCGGATGGCGCCTTCCTGCTCGCGAATCTGGGAGAGCAGAGCGAGCATGCCGGCGGCGTTGTTGTGGGCTCGGGGGGATTTGGGATCGAGCTTTGAGGGCAGTGTGAGGTTGAGCGATGCTGAGTTGGGATCGGCCATAACGGACTGGCCAGATTAGCAGGACTGGCCGTCCAGGCAAAAGCGCTTGGCGCGTTCATCTCACAGAAGCAACTCTTATGAACGACACAGCCGGCATGGGCAGATCGAAGTCGAGGGTGACTTCGCCTTGAGAGTTGGAGGTAACGGTGGACGGAGGGGTGAGGGTCTGGAGCGCGTCGTGCTTATGCAACGCAATCATCTGTGAGGCGTCAGGCCATTTTGGTGATCGCATCGCCTGCCATGCTCCGTAGACGTTGGAGAGATCGTTGTCGATGCGGTCGTGTTCGAGGCGATAGGACGCACCCGGCCTGAGGCCGGAGACGGTCAGCGTGATGTGGCGGGCGAGCGGGGCGCTTCCGGCGGCGTAGCTGTGTTGCAGCGTGGAGTTGCTGAGGAGAATTTCGATACTGCTGTCGGAACTGCGCGTGGCGAGTGTCTTGACGAGACCGCCGAAGCCGTCTCCTTCACCAGTGACGACGAGACGATCTGTGCCGAGTTGATGTAGCAGGTAGTAGGCCCAGTAGCGCGGCTTGCGGATACCGTCGAGGCCGATGAGGCCGAAGCCTCCGTGGAATAGAGCCCTGGGATCGCCGCTTTCATCGAAATAGTCGCTGGCGGTCCAGTAGCTGATGGATGTGACCTGATCGAGGCTGTCTTCGATGCCGGAGACAGTTGCGGCGGCACTGTAGGCCATGTCGCTCACCTTGTCGCCGTATTGGGCGGAAATGCCCCACTCGCTAAAGTAGATCGGAATGTTGCCGAGGCCGTAACGGAGCAGGAGAGGCCGGTAGTCGGATGCGGGCAGGTAGTACGTATGCATGTCGAGAAAGTCGAGGGGAACTCTGTGGCCTCCGGTGGCGTAGTTCTGCGTGGTGACGTGGCGGAGGAATGGCTCCTGAAATGTGGTCAAGGCGGCGACCGGACCGCCGATTTTCAGGCTGGGATCCACGGACTTGAGGCCTTCGGCGGCATAGTCATAGAGGCGGAAGTAGTCGTCGCGGGAGCCGTTCCAGAAAATCGGGTCGTGCGTTAGATCGGGCTCGTTCCAGACTTCGAAGGGCCAGGTTTCGACTTCCTCCCTGCCATAGCGGTCGATGAGATGTTGCGCCAGTGCCCCAACGAGTGCCTGCCACTTCTTGTAATCCTTCGGAGGCGAGCTGCTGGCGCGATATTTGAAGATTCTTGGCGCGCTGGGGTTTGCGGCGAGCGCGGCCGGCATAAAGCTCAGCTCGACGTAGGGCTTGAGGCCGTCCTGGCGAAGGATGTCGTAGAGCTTGTCGACCTTTGACCAGTCGTAGTGGGGGTTTCCGGCGGCGTCTTCGGTGTAGACGCTGGGGTCGTCCATAAAAATACCGTGGGCGCGGATGTATTGAATGCCGAGCGTGTCATGGGCGAGCTTGTTACCGGCGCGAAGGCCAGCTCCGGCGGCTTTGATGTGCTGGTTGAGGTCGCCTTTGAACATGTAGCTCAAGTGCTCGGAGCCGAGAGCCATTTCCCATTTATGTTCGAGGACGCCGGTGGTGCGGGAGGCGTCGACGCGCAGGGTGATATTCGGTTCTTTGGACGAGAGGGTGGAGGCAGTCGCGGATGCGGTTGCGCCTTGCGGGCTCCAGGCGCTGCCGTCGTTGGCGCGCACGCGGTAGTAATAGGTGTGCCCGGAATGAATGTCGGAGTCGATCCAGGGACCGCGGGACACTCGGCCGAACGGCTCTCCGGGGAAAAACCTTTCAAGAGCGTGCTCGACGAAGATCGGGACTACTCCAAAGGGAGAGCTTGCCATGGCAAATGGACCGTTGGAGCGGTCGCTGCGCAGCACCTGATAGCTGACGGCGTTGGGAACAGGAGTCCAGTCGATTGAGATGATTCCTTGCCCGGTTGTGGCGTGGACATCAGCGACGGGTGGGAGTAGCGAGGATTGCGGTAGTGACGGTGCGGGAACGTAGCGTAACCAAAGAATCCCAGCTAGAACAGCAATGAATCCAATTCCTAAAATGATCAGCAGGGCCCAGAGCCCGCGACGCAACCATCTCCCCACGCGTACATTCCCTCCATCACACCGTACACGCGATACGGCGTTCAGGGAAGATGGCTAGAGTTTTGTGTCGGCA
Organism: Acidobacteriota bacterium; assembly: GCA_013289875.1. Taxonomy (GTDB): domain Bacteria; phylum Acidobacteriota; class Terriglobia; order Terriglobales; family Acidobacteriaceae; genus Silvibacterium. Next base: position 5,774 of record JABCZC010000070.1, read on the forward strand.
GCAGGCGTTCCGCGCAAACCGAGGGCGTCGGCGTTTTTCTGCATTGCGAGGATGCAGAAGGCGAGGTGGTCGTCGATGGAGACGCCGAGCTCGACTGCGCCCACGACGATGTCGTCACGATTCACGCCGCGCGCGAAGGCCTTGTCCTTCATTTTTTTCTTCACGCCGGTGACGTCCACATCAAAGATGGATTTTGTGGGTTTGACCAGAGAGCAGGCAGTAAGAAAGCCGGCCAGTTCATCGCAGGCGAAGAGCGCCTTGGCGAGATGGGAAGCGCGCGGGACGCCAGAGTAAGTTGCGTGGCCAAGGATAGCGGTGCGAATCTGCTCCGGCCATCCCTGGTCGACGAGCAGGCGATTGCCGACAAAGGGATGCTCTTCGAGCGAGGGGTGCCGTTCGTAGTCGAAGTCGTGAAGTAGTCCGGTGATGGAGTAGGCGTCGACAAAGTTGTCGCGCTCGCTGCCGGTGATGTTGCGAGCATCGGCTTCGCGTTCGCCATAGGCGCGAACACAGGTTTCTACGGCGAGCGCGTGCTTGAGCAGGCTCTGGGACTGAGTCCACTCGCAGAGCAGTTTCCAGGCGCGCTGGCGGGTGTATGTCTGGTTATCTGTCTCGTTGACGATCATCTGATTTCCTCATTGCAAATTCCATTTTGGGTTTCTTCGGGTTTCTTCCGGGTTTCTTCGGCTGACTCACAGTTTTCACTTGACAACTAAGATACCTCGGATGCAACCTCAATCACAGTTGGGGGGAATGGCGGCTATAATCCGCTGCTTCAGCCAGCTGGAGTAGCCCGCTCTGGCACTCCGTAATAATTTATGGCAACTATCTTAGCTACTGTCGAAGCACGCGAGGTGCTTCGTTGCGAGCACTGCAGTCTGGTGCAATTCCGAACGGCGAATTCGCTCTGCCGCCGCTGCCACAAACCCCTTGAAATCGAAGAACCGGAGCCGCAACTACCTCAACTGGTGGTGACGTCTGCGAACCCTTCGGCTAACGAGGATGAGATCAACGTCGCGCGCGCGGTTCGCGATATTCGCCACGCGCGAGGACTGAGCCAGCGTCAGCTCGCAGGACGCATGCAGGTGCCGCGCACTTATATCTCGAAGATCGAGAATGCCAAAGCGATGCCGACGCTGTCTTCACTGGAACGGCTGGCCCAGGCGCTCGAAGTGGATATCTGCGCACTTCTGCGTGATGCGCGAAGCCGCGTTCAGGCAGAGACTATGGCCATCATGTCCGATCCGTTTCTGGCTGAGATCGCATCGCTGCTGTCACATCTGGACGGCTTCCAGCGATCGATGTTCCTCAACCATGTAAGGGAAATGGCCTCGGGGCGCAGGCGCACAGCGTAAGAGCTAAGAAGCGGGCGGCTAAGAACCGGGCAGCTGCAACTGAGGTTGAGTGTAGCCGTATCTTTATCGTTGCGGGCGGATAGAATCCATCTATGCCTATGCTTCGCTTCGATCCAGGCGGCAGCTCAGCTGCGGATATCTACAAGCTCATGATCGGGATGGTCGTGCCGCGCCCGATCGCCTTTGTCTCCAGCCTGGATGAACGGGGCGTGCGCAATCTTGCACCTTTTAGCTATTTCATGGCCTGTACCGCCGATCCTCCGGTCGTTTGCTTCGTGAGCTCGTTCCGCAAGGGCGAGACTCCGACCAAAGATACCCTGCGAAATGTCCTCGCGACCAAGGAGTTCGTCGTGAACATCGTGTCAGAGGAATTCGCGGACAAGATGAACCTGACTTCAGCCGAGGTTCCACCGGAGATCGACGAGTTCGAGCTTTCAGGCCTGACGCCGGTGGCGAGCGAGCTGGTGAAGCCTCCCAGAGTAGGCGAAAGCCGCGCGCAGATGGAATGCCGGTTGCGCCAGATTTTACAGATTGGCGAACACCCGGGCGGCGGCACGATTGTCTTCGGCGATGTGCTTCGATTTCACGTGGACGCGGAAGTGCTCGATGGCTACAAGATCGATCCAGATAAATTGAAGGCCATTGGCAGGATGGGCGGTCCCACGTATGTGCGCACCCGCGACCGGTTCGATATGATCCGTCCGAAATGACGGTATTGTCGTCTATCGGTCAGGAGTTTGACATCGGCGAGATGCTCGATGTGAATCTTCCCTTCGTGTCATTGCGGCTGCCCCGGCGACCGTGCTACGGTCGAACCAGAGGATGCCGTTGTCGCTAAGCTTTAGCCGCGTTCATGAACTGCCGCCGGACGAACTGGCGATTTATCGCCGGCTTGAGGTCGACCGTGTGCCCAAACACGTGGCCATCATCATGGACGGCAACGGGCGCTGGGCGGGCAAACGCAGCCTGAAGCGCTTCCTGGGACACCAGCAAGGGGCTGAATCCGTTCGATGTGTCGTCGAGACGGCGTCGCGGATCGGGCTGCCCTGGCTCACTCTTTATGCGTTCTCCCTCGAGAACAACCTCAAGCGGCCTCGGACGGAAGTGAGTTTCCTGATGCGGCTGCTGCGCACCTATCTTTCAAACAATGTGCAGCGGATGAACGACAACAATGTCCGCATCCAGTACATTGGCCGAACGGATGAGCTGGAACGTGACGTCCGCGAGCGGATGGAGTGGGCCGCTGACGCCACCAAGCACAACACTGGCACCGTTCTGACGCTGGCTCTCAACTATGGAGCGCGCTCGGAGCTGGTGGATGCTTTTCGGGCGCTCTCGGGTGAGATCGAACGGAAAGAGCTTCGCCTAGAGGATGTGACGGAGCAGGACATCCAACGGCATCTCTACACGGCCCATATGCCGGACCCAGATCTGCTGATCCGTACGTCGGGGGAGATGCGCATCTCGAATTTCCTGCTGTGGCAAATCGCCTATTCGGAGATCTTCGTCACCGACAGGCTGTGGCCGGACTTTCGCGGTATCAATATGCTCGAGGCGATTGAGGACTTCCAGAAGCGCGAACGCCGCTATGGCGGCCTGGCAGATGGGTCGGAGTCCGACGATGTGACTTCGCTGCCTGCCAATACCCTGGTTCCCCGATAGAAGCTGCCGACCTTCTTAGAGGAATCGACCAATCAATCCCAAATCTGGGTTTCATGTCTGTTTTCTTGAAGCCCAAGACCCTATCGCAGCAATCCAAGAATCAATCTTTGTTCCAAGCGTCTGGGGAAGACAAATGAACTCACCATTTGGCGCGATCAGCTTGATCGTGGTATCCATGGCAGCGACTCTTTGTATTGCGCAGGCTCCTGCGGCGGAGACGCCTCTGCAAACGAACGCCTGGGTTGTATTGAATGCCGGCCTTACCGACAAAAATATCGACCATCGCGTGAAGGCGGCGCGGGATCTTGGAGAGATTACCCACAACGCCAAGGCGCTGGACGCAGCTTTGACGGCTCTGAAAGATTACAAACCAGAGGTACGGGCGGCTGCAGCCCAGGCCCTGGGTGAGATGGGTGCCAAGAGTGCAGATGCGCAGCTACGGGAAACACTCAACGACTACGATCCATCTGTGGCGCTCGCTGCGGCATACTCCCTTGTCCAATTGGGTGACGACAGAGGATACGACATCTATTACGCAGTCCTGACCGGGGAACAGAAGACCGGCAGCAGTCTGACAGATCAGCAGAAGAAAAGGCTGAAGGATCCCAAGCAGATGGCGACACTGGGCTTGCAGGCCGGAATCGGATTCGTTCCCTTCGGCGGTCTGGCCTTCACCGGATACAAGATGCTTACGCAAGATGACACCTCTCCCGTGCTGGCCGCTGCTGCGCTCATGCTCGCCAAAGACCCTGACTCCAAGAGCGGACAAGCCCTGGCGGACGCTTCCGCGAATAAGGATAAGTGGCTGGTTCGAGCGGCAGCGTTCGATGCGATTGCCAAGCGCGGAGATCCAGATCCAATCTTGCTGCAGGCCGCCATGGACGGCCTTTCTGATCCGCAACCGGAGGTGCAGTATGTGGCTGCAGCAGCCGCCCTTCACCTGGTCGACGTTCAAGCAGGACGCGCAGGACATCCTCGGACAGAACCCGCAAAACGCAAGCCGAAGACGCCGGAGTAAGAGTGTTCACAAAGACAAGATGGCCTTTTCTCAGGGAAAGGGCCATCTTTTGTATTCAGTCCTCTCTCTGGGGCTACTGCTTGGCTATCCCTCCGGGGACAATCACGACCTTTTGCGGAGCATCGATTTTTGTATTCGGCATTACGAGCTTGACCTTTAAATTTGCAATTTCAGGCTTCGATTTTGCCGGAGCTACAAAGCCTAGCTCGTACTGGTTTTGCAGGCGACGGCCCAGGTCGTCGAGGTAAGGAGAAAAGGAGACGGGATTGCCGGCTCCCTGCCAGTAGGACTTTCCTCCGGTTGCCTGTGAGACTAGGCTGAGCAGGCTTTGGCCAGAGTTGTTCTGGTAGAGGCCGCGGTCGTACCTGCCGTCATCGTGCCAATAGATGGAATCGACCACGAGGCCGGCTCGAACGGAATCGTTGATGGCCGCCTGAAGGTACGGGTTATCAGGGTCAAAGCGAAGGTTGTAAGGGTCGACGCCGTCCGTGATCATGACCACCTCGCGCCGATTATCGCGATTGGCAGAGGGCCATCTTTTCGCGAGATCGGAGAGGCAGAAGTAAGGACTGGCGTTGCTGCCGGCCGATCCGGCGGGCAAATGGAGCGCTTTAAGGGCCTGCGCCTTATCCGTAGTGAACGGCTGTGAAAATACAGCATTGCCATTCTGCATGTACGCAATGCCCACGGCAGTGGTGGGAGGCAGCCCTTGCACAAAGCGCTCGATGTCTCCCATCTCGCGTCCAATGCTGGTGCGGGCCGATCCATCGATCAGAATGACGAGCTCGAGGCCAGCGCGTTCACCGCGCAAGGGAGTGAGGCCAGTGATGTTGGCTGACTTGCCGCCGACCTGAACCTTGAGGTCCTGCTGCTGAAGAGGCGCGGGAGTCTCGGCATTTTTGCTTAGAACTGTAATGACGGCCTGAGCCTGGACTTCGTCCGAGCCCTGGGCAAAAGCGGGCACGCCGGCTGCCAGCAGTCCGGAGATCGCGGCGGCAGTGAAAATTCGATTTAGTTTCATTGGTTTTCCTCGGGGTTCTTGCAAATTACCACGTGCTCGCTAGCGGTCGGCGAAGCCTCTGCGGCGGTTATTACTTCCGATTGCTTCCATTTATTAGATGTCAACACGGTTCGTTTCGATATGTTGTTTTGACGGCTGCAGTGGGAGCAAAGACCCGTGGAGCAACGTGTATGCTTTCATAGAGATGAAACGTGTCCTCACGGCTGCAGTGCTTATCCCCCTTGTTCTGTTGTTGATTTTCAAAGCCAGCCCTTTGCAGATGACCTGGGTTGTGGGCTTGGTGGCGGAGTTGGCGCTGTGGGAGTATCTGGCGCTCGCCGATGCTTCCGGTGCGAAGACTCCGCGCATCGCGGTAATGATCGCGGTCGCAGTGCTGTTTGTGGTCGTTTTCCGGCGGCCTGATTTTCTGGGTCCCCTGCTAGGCGCACTGGCGCTGGGCCTGTTTATCCTGTGCGCCTTCCGCTCGCCGCTTAAGCGGGTGCTTCCCGACGCGGCGTACTCGATCTTCGGCCTGCTCTACGTGGGTGTGCCGCTTACAACATTGCCCCCGCTCAGCGAGCAGGAAAACGGTCCGTCACTGCTGCTCTTTCTGTTTCTGGTGGTGTGGGCGGGAGATATTGCCGCGCTTTATGTGGGCCGTGCATGGGGAAGAAGGAAGCTCGCTCCCTCGATCAGCCCGGGAAAGACATGGGAGGGCTCGGTGGCGTCGGTTGTTGGAAGTGTAGCGATTGGGCTGGCGCTGGTGCTGCTGGCTGCGGCGTTATCGCGACGCAACGGGGGGGTGTCCATCCTCTTGTCGTTTCCGGGGTCGATTATGGGCTGGGTGGCGCTAGATGTATTGCTGAATGTCGCCGCCCAGGTGGGCGATCTGGTTGAATCGGCGCTCAAGCGAGGCGCAGGCGTGAAGGATTCCGGCGCGCTTTTGCCAGGGCATGGAGGGATGCTGGACCGCATCGATGCGCTGCTCGTCGCGGCTCCGGTGCTGTGGTACGCTCTACTCTTGCAGCAGTCCTTCTAGTTGTGAGTGATCGACGTTGAAGCAGATCGCCATCCTCGGCTCGACCGGTTCGATCGGTCAGAGCACCCTAAGCATCGTTGAGAAATATCCGGACCGGTTCGCAGTGGCCTCGCTGGCTGCCGGGAAAAATGTCGATGCGGCCTTCGAGCAGTGCAAGCGCTGGAGACCGGCGGTGGTTTCCCTCGCTTCGGAGGAGCTGGCGGACGCGCTCGACCTTCGCTTGAGACAGACCGGAATTACCGGCGTTGACGTGGTTTACGGTACGGCAGGAACGGTTCGCGCAGCCAAGTTGCCGGAGGTCGACTTTGTCGTTTCGGCGATTGTGGGCGTCGCGGGGCTGGAGGCAACCTATGCCGCAGTCGAGGCGGGCAAGCCGGTCGGGCTAGCGAATAAAGAGGTCATGGTAGCGGCGGGAGAGATTCTGGTGTCGGCTGCGCGTGCCAAGGGCGTGCCACTGCTGCCCATCGATTCCGAGCACAACGCCATCCACCAGTGCATGCGGGCGGGCAAGAAGCGCGAGGTCCGGCGAATCTGGCTGACGGCTTCGGGTGGTCCATTCCGCAACCTCCCCCTTAGCGAGTTCGAAAATATCACGGTCGAACAGGCGTTGAAGCATCCTACGTGGGTGATGGGGCGCCGCATCACGATTGACTCGGCGACGATGCTCAACAAAGGACTGGAGATCATTGAGGCGTGCCGGCTGTTCGATATCCCTCCGTCGGCGGTGAAGGTGACGGTGCATCCGCAATCGACGGTGCATTCGCTCGTGGAGTATATCGATGGGAGCATACTGGCGCAGATTTCGGTAACGGATATGCGGCTGCCGATTTTGTACGCGATGAGCTATCCGGAACGAGTGGAATCAGATCTGACCTTCGATATGGCGGCGCTGGGGCAGCTGGACTTTGCCCCGCCGGATTTTGAGCGCTTCCCTTGTCTGCGGCTGGCGTATGAGGCGGCAGAACAGGGCGGGGCGCACACGATAGCCTTAAACGCCGCGGATGAGGTCGTCGTGGAGGCATTCCTCGAACGGGCCATACCTTTTGCGGCGATTCCGCGTACAATTGAAGAGGTACTTGAGGCAATCCCAGAATCTCATCCGGCGACCATTCGAGAAGTGCTGGCGCTTGACCAGCAGGCGCGGGAGATGGCGAGATGTGCCGTGAAGTCGATTGCGTCTCCGGCAGGCAAGCTCCGCTGAGCGCAGAAGAAGGAAACTGACGCGGCACCCGAGCTGTTGGGCTCCGCTGTCAACAAGGTATTCATCGAAAACTATGGCTTTTGCTTTTACCGCCCTCGTTTCCATGCTGGTTGTGCTGGGCATCATGGTGCTCGTCCATGAGTTCGGCCACTTTGCGGTCGCCAAACTGTTCGGCGTCCGCGTTGAGGTCTTTTCGATTGGCTTCGGTCCACGCCTTTTCGGCTTTCGGCGCGGCGATACCGATTACCGTGTAAGCCTGCTACCGCTGGGCGGATACGTGAAGATGTCGGGCGAGACTCCGGGGGATACGCGCACCGGCGACCCAGCTGAATTTGCGTCGCACCCGCGCTGGCAACGCATCCTCATCGGGCTGGCCGGGCCATTCTCCAACTTTGTGCTCGCCTTCGTGCTGATGTCCGGGCTTTACATGATGCACAACGAAGTGCCGAACTATATGTCCAGCCCGGCAGTGACCGATGTCGTGCCGCCAGACTCGCCTGCCGCCCACGCCGGGATTCAGGCCGGCGACCGGATCGAGCGCTTCGATAAGGATACGAACCCTACCTGGGAGCAGGTAGGCATGCGCGCAGCTCTGGACATCAACTCCTATGTTCCCCTGACCGTAGAGCGCACGGTAAATGGCCATCCGCAAGACGTGAACCTCGAGCTTTATCTTGCCGATGCGAGCAAGGGACAGGATTTCCAAATTGAAGCGATTGGGCTGCTGCCCAAGATGCAGAATGGCCCCCTCGGCGTGCGCGATGTTATGCCGGGAAATCCGGCGGATCGAGCGGGGTTGAAGGCCGGCGACGCGATCGTGTCGATTAACGGCCAGGCGGTGCATTCGGTGGCCGCGGTGATGGCGGTTCTGCAGGAAAGCCAAGGCAAACCTGTGAACCTGGTGGTGCAGCGTGGCAGCCAGACGCTGAACATGACCACGACGCCGATCTGGGGCGACGACGGCACAGGCCGGATGGGCTACCGGCTCGGCTTTCATCCAGCGCTGGCGCCATTCCACGTCGAGCAGGAGCCGCTGCTCAAGGCTGTGCAGAAGTCGGTGGCCTTCAACATGCAAAACTCGGGCTACATCGTGGACGTTCTGAAGCGCCTGGTGACGCACAAGTCGGATGTGCAGCAGTTGAGCGGTCCCATTGGCATCGCCCGCGAGACGGGCGAGGCGGTGACGATGCCCGGCTGGCAGCCGCTGATTGCCCTGATGGCCTTGATCAGCCTGAATCTTGGCATCTTCAACCTGCTGCCGATTCCTATCCTTGATGGCGGTATGATTCTGCTGCTGCTGATCGAGGGCGTGCTGCGACGGGATTTGAACCAGGAGTTCAAGGAGCGGGTCTACCAGGTGGCATTCGTGGTGCTCATTCTTTTCGCGGCGTTCGTGATGTTCAACGATGTGGCCAAGCTGAATATCCTGTCGAAGCTAAAGCCGTAAAAGCAGTGAACAGTTGGCAGTCCCCAGTTGTCAGAACATCGGGCTTGAACTGGGGACTGTGTACTAACAACTGAATTCCCTCCCAATGCCCATTCGCTCGACGCTCCGCGTCCGCTATGCCGAAACCGACCAGATGGGCGTGGTGTATTACGCCAACTATTTTGTGTGGTGTGAGATCGGGCGCGTCGAGTTCTTCCGTCAACTCGGCTATGACTACAAGCAGATGGAAATCGAGGACGATTGCCACCTGCCTGTCGTCGAGGCAACGTGCCGCTATCGTGCGCCTGCGCGGTATGACGACGAGGTCGCAATCGAAACCAGCGTGACCGCGATGCGGAGCGGTGTCATCAAATTCGGCTACCGCATCCTCAGGCTTCACGCGGATGGCGAGCAGTTGCTGGCCGAGGCCGAAACCGCGCATGTAAGTGTGGACAAGAACATGCAGAAGCGCAAGCTGCCGGAAAAGCATGTTCTCGCCATCGAAGCGTTGATGGTGAAGGCGTAATCATCACGAAAACCCTCAGGTTGTAAACTTCTGAGATCAGATGCTCGAGTTCCTGCTCTTTCGCGGCGTAGCGATCATGGTGCTCATTATGGCCAACGGCTTTTTTGTGGCGGCCGAGCTGTCGCTGGTGAGCGTACGCGAGACGCGCATCGAACAGCTGATTGCACAGCACAGGCCGGGCGCGCGCCTGGTACGGCGGCTGCAGGAACACCTGGACGATTTTCTACCCGCGGTGCAGCTGGGCGTCACGCTCTGTAGTCTGGCTCTCGGCTGGATTGGCGAACCAGTGGTGGCGTCAGCGCTTGAGAAATGGCTTCAGTGGGTACCGCATTCTCATATCTATGCACATTTGATTGCAGTGCCCGTAGCCTTCGCTTTCATTACCTATTTTCATGTGTTGCTGGGCGAACTGGTGCCGAAGGCGCTGGCTCTGCGCAAGGCTGAACAAGTGGCCGTAGCCGTCGCCGGGCCGATGGAGGTGTTCATTCAGCTCACGCGGCCAGCCGTGCATCTGATGAATCGTTCGGCGCGATTGGTGTTGCGCCTCTTTCGGACACCGATGGTGCATGAAGGGTCGGTTCACTCGCCGGAGGAGCTGAAGCTGATTGCGACGGCGGCACGGCGCTCAGGGATGTTGCCTGAATATCAGGAGTCCCTGATTCACAGGGCGGTTGAGGTCAACGAGATCCCGACGCGCGAGATCATGACGCCGAGGCAGCGCATCTTTTCCCTGCCCTTTGATCTGCTGATTGAAGAGGCGAGTGCGCGGATTGTGGACGAGTTGCATTCGCGCGTGCCGGTTTACGATCCGGCGCGCGGGCCAGAGTATATCGTGGGCGTGGTCTATTCCAAAGACATCTCGCGATTGATGCACTTCCGGGCTTCGGCGCAGACACGTTTTGCCGAAGCTCCGTTCGTGGAGCTGCGACTGAAACAGGTGATGCGAGAAGTGCTGGTGGTTCCGGAGACGAAGCCGGTGCTGGATCTGCTGCATGAATTCCAGGACCGGCGGCGGCATCTGGCCATCGTGGTGGACGAGTTTGGCTCGACGGTGGGCCTGGTGACGGTGGAAGACGCTATCGAACAGCTGGTCGGCGAGGTGGAAGACGAATTCGATGTGGCAGCAAAGACGGTGCTTACGACAGCAAGCGGCGAATTGATGCTGGACGGCAGTGTGAACCTGCGCGATCTGGAGACCCAGATGCGCTGGAGCCTGCCTCGCGATGGCGGTGCGGAGACCTTAGCCGGCTTCCTGTTGGCGCGGCTGGGCAGGATTCCTCGCGGCGGTGAGACGGTGGAGTATGAGGGGCGGCGCTTCACTGTAGTCGAGATGAACGGAAACCGCATCAGCAGGGTGCGTATCGAAAAGGTGGATCAGGAGGCAAAGGATCGGGCTTTGGAGAACGCGAGTTGATGCGGATTCTGCGGGCACTGCTCTTCCGGCTGGTGTACACCGTGCCTGTGGTGTGGCTGGTGGTATCGATTGTTTTTCTGCTGATTCATCTTGTACCGGGCGATCCGATTGAGCAAATGCTGGGCGAAGGAGCACGTCCATCGGACATTGTCGCGCTGCGCCACACGTATGGGCTGGACGCGCCGCTTGGGCAGCAATATCTCCACTACTGGCGCGGGGCTCTGCAGGGTGATCTGGGACACTCGCTGCGGCTGAATGATTCAGTGACGCATCTGGTCCTAATGCGTTATCCCTACACCATCGAGTTGACGGCAGCAGCCCTTGCACTTGCGCTGCTGCTGGCGATTCCCGGGGGGGTTGCGGCGGCGCTGCACCGTGGACGCTGGCAGGATCAGACCCTTGGCGTGGTGAGTCTGCTGGGCCTGTCGTTCCCCGGCTTCGCAATGGGGCCCATCCTGATCCTGCTGGTTTCGATCAAGCTGGGATGGCTGCCAGTAAGCGGAGCGGGCGATATCACTCACCTGATTTTGCCCGCGGTCACGATGGGTGCGGCGCTGGCTGCGATTCTGACGCGCATGGTGCGCACGGCGATGCTCGAGGAGCTGGGGCAGGACTACATTCGCACGGCGCGGGCCAAGGGACTGTCCGAAAGAACCGTGGTCTACAAACACGCGCTGCACAACGCTCTGATTCCGGTGATTACGCTGGTGGGCCTGCAGTTTGGGGCGCTGTTGGCGGGAGCCATCGTGACGGAAACGATTTTCAGCTGGCCCGGTATCGGACGACTGACGGTGTCGGCAATTTCGAATCGCGATTATTCGCTGTTGCAGGGGTGCATTCTGGCTGTGGGACTTACGTATGTTCTGGTGAATCTGGCCACGGATGTGCTGTACCTGGTGGTGAATCCGAGGATCAGGGGTTAGCCATCAGGGATTAGCGTGGCTCGCCCGACTCCCAGAAATTAATCCCTCATCCCTGTTCCCTGATCCCTGCTTTCGGGAACTAATGACAAATGTCATGCGTATTTGTGAGTGCGGGTGAGGAGCGCTTTGTCCGGCCCGCTTAATTTTTGGAGGAAGTTGCTTGGCTACTCAGCGCAATCGCAAGAAGAAGTGGTGGTGGGTCGCAGGTATTGCGCTGGTAGTCGTTGTGCTGGCAGGAATCGGCATTGCGGCAAAGGGCAGTGGGACAAAGATCGAGCCAGCGCGGTTGGCCAAGGTGACACACGGCGATATCGCCAAGAGCGTGGTGGCTACGGGCAAGATCCAGCCGATCACCAAGGTCGAGTTGAAATCGAAGGCCAGCGGCCTGGTCGAGAAGCTGTACGTTGACATAAATCAGAATGTGCATAAGGGCCAGGTGCTGGCGCAACTCGACCAGCAGGAGATTCTGGCGCAGGTTGCGGCACAGAAAGCGCAGTTGGCGGCATCTGAGGCAAATGTCGTTACGTATCGAGAAAACATCGCGCAAGACAAGGTGAATGCCGAGGCGCCTGATTTGCCAATGTACAAGCAGACCTACGAGCGAAATCTGGAAATGCTGAAGGAAGGGATTGTTTCGCAGCAGACGTTGGACAATGCGGAGCGCGATTATCTTGCGAACAAGAACAAACAGGCCGGGGCGCAGGCGCAGATTGGCGTGGATGGGGCCAAGCTCCGGCAGGCGCAGGCGCAGGTGCAACAGGCACAGGCGAGCCTCGATCAATTGAACGAGCAGCTGAGTTACACAACCTTGACCGCGCCGATGGATGGCGTGGTGCTTTCGCGCGATGTGGAGGTTGGCGACGCGGTGAGCTCGATTCTAGTGCTGGGCTCAACCGCAACGCTGGTGATGACGCTGGGCGATACGACGCAGGTCTATGTAAACGGCAAGGTGGATGAGGCAGACATCGGTAGTGTGTACCTGGGGCAGCCGGCGCGGATTCGCGTGGAGTCATTTCCCAACAAGGTCTTTAACGGCAAGGTGACGAAGATCGCGCCACTCGGCGTGGAGAAAGATAACGTTACGACGTTCGAAGTACGAGTCTCGATCGATAATCCAAGTGGCGAGCTGAAGGCGAACATGACAGCGAATGCCGAGATTCTAATCAAGGAAGACAAAGGCGTGCTCTCGGTACCGGCGCAGGGGGTGGTGTACGACGCGGATAAGAACGCATCGGTCTTTGTGCCCGATGCAAAGCAGAAAGATGGCCAGCGAAAGGTTTCGGTGAAGGCGGGAATCTCAAATGGCAGCAGGATCGAGATTCTAGACGGATTGAAAGATGGCGACACGGTTGTATTGCAACAGTAAGGACAGCCGTTTGGGCTGTAGGCGATTCGAGCTTTGAAAGCAAGAACTTTGGTTCAGGAGGCAGTATGAAGATGCGATGGTTGGCGATAGCAACGCTGGCAATTTCTCCGGCGTGGATGCTGGCGGTGGACGGCACGTTTGATAAGACTTTGCATGTGAGCGGGACACCAACGCTCAGCGTGGGCACCGGTTCGGGATACATCCACGTGACGCCGGGCTCGGATAACGAGATTCACATTATCGGGCACGTGCATGCGAACCGCTGGGGCGGCATGGACTTCGGATCACCCGAGGAGCGAGTGAAAGAAGTGGTGGCAAATCCGCCGATCGAGCAGAGCGGGAATGTCGTCACGGTGGGCAAACACACCAACTACCATAATATGTCGATCGACTATGAGGTAACGACGCCGAAGGGAACGAATCTGGAAGCAAATTCAGGGTCGGGCGATCTTCGCATCTCCGACCTGGGAGGTTCGCTCAAGGCGGGCACGGGTTCCGGTTCGATCGAGGCCAACGGGTTGAGCGGGCGAGTTACGCTGGAAACCGGCTCCGGCGACATTAGCGCGGAGATGCACGCGGCCCCGGATGTCAAGGCACAAACAGGCAGCGGCAGCATCAAACTGCGCGGTGTGACGGGCGGCTTATTCGCGGAAACCGGGTCGGGTGACATCGAGATCAATGGCCAGCCCGGATCGAACTGGAAGGTTGAAACGGGCTCGGGATCTGTGACGTTGAATACGGGCGGTGGAGCGAAGTTTTCACTGGATGCGACGACAGGCTCCGGGACGATCCACAGCGATCCTCCGATTTCTGTTCACGGGAGCCTGGAGCGCCACCATATCACCGGCGACATCAATGGCGGCGGCGTGACGGTGAGAGTGGAGACGGGGTCGGGAGACGTGAGGATTCACTGAGAGCTTTTCGACTCCGACAGAACGCCCGGGCTAGACCTCGTCAAATTGCACTTCGGCCTGCTGCTTTTGCGGCCTGAAAAAGTGGTAGAGGCGTGACGGCCACTGGCGGTCAGGCCATGGCTTCCGCAGGAGCTCACGAAGGAGATTCGGCTCCTCCCAAGGAACGTCATGGTAACCGCGATGAAGGTAGCGGCTTCGCGGGTTGAGGTTAAGAGCCTGGGGGAAGAACGCAATGGTCTCGCCCGCGATGGGATCGCCTTCCGGGGGCAGATGCTGGTCCTTGAGTCTGGCAACCAGCGAGCCCGCAAGGTCACCCTGGCCAGGCAGCCGCAAATGACCGAGTTGCGTACACCGAGGATTCATTTCAATGAGGTAAGCAGCGCCGGTGCCAGATTCGAGGACAAAGTCAAGACCGTGAAATCCGTTTAGCATGAATCGCTGTGCGATCAGGCGCGCCGCCTCCGCGATCTCAGTATTTTGTATCAGCCGAACCACAGTGGCGGCTCCAGTGGCCCCCGCGGCGGAAACAACCTCGACCGTGACGATGGACAAAACCTCTCCCTGCCAGCAAGCAAACATCGTGTTGGCAGGCCGTCCTCCAATGAATTGCTGGATGGTCACACGTCGCGCGTCGCGACTCGCCCATGGCCACAGCGCAAACGGATCGCGACCGATCAGGAATTGCTTCCAGACGGCTGCTCTCTGGGGTTTCGCCAGTCTGCGAAAGGCGACAACCGCCTCCTCTCGAGAATGGGCTATCTCCACACCCGTTCCGCCCCATGTTCCATCCAGCTTGAGCACACCTGCAGTCTTTGTGCACCAGTTTCCATGCAAGTCTTCCGAAACCAGGACCTCCGTTGCGGGAGTCCGAATACCGAGTTCCGCGGCCGCCTGCAGCAGTTGGCCACGGCTGCGGATCGCCGGATACATCTCGGGAGCTCCCAATGAGTACTCAATCAACGGTCTCAGTTTGGATTCGGAGCTGTGCAGAGTGTGCAGCTGCCAGACCACAGCGTCGTCGCACGGTACGATAAGATCGGGATGTGACGTGACGATGGCACTCTTCAAGGCCTGACCCCTGCATGGGTAGAGCTTTTCAATGCCGCTCACATATCTCAGGGGATGTCCAGGCGGACAGACGGCCGAGACCCTGCATCGGTGACGGATGAGAGCCATTGCAAGGCGGGCGGACAATGGCCACCACACGGTTGCACCAAGCAGTACTATCGGTCGTTCACTATTTTTCAAACGTACTCATAGCCTCTAACATAGGAATTGCCACGGCGCAAATATGACTAAAGAAGTATGACCGCATCACCATCTGGGTGATATTAAACTGTACGCATGTCAGAAGACACTAGAAACAGCGAGTCAGACTAAGTGTTACTGCAATTGAGGATTTAACCCTTGGAGCACGCCTTGAGCCATCCCACATCGGATATTGCGATCATAGGAGCCGGTCCATACGGCCTCTCGATAGCTGCACATCTACGCAAGAGCGGGCTGAATTTCCGCATCTTCGGAACACCCATGCAGAGCTGGCGGCAGCAGATGCCGGAAGGGATGCTGCTCAAGTCCGACGGTTTTGCGTCGAGTCTGTACGATCCGGATTCTGCCTTCACCCTTCGCCACTACTGCGCGGAGAAGAATGTTCCGTACTCCGATGTAGGGATTCCAGTATCGCGCGAGACGTTCGTGGGTTATGGGCTGGAATTTCAGAAGCGCCTGGTGCCGATGCTTGAAGAGACAAACATTACTTCGGTCAGGCGTAACTCAGCGGGTTTCGAGCTACAGACGGCCGACGGACAAACGGTTTATGCCCGCCAGGTAATTGTTGCGGCGGGAATTACGCACTTCGGGTACCTGCCTCCTTTACTTGCGGACCTGCCGCTCGAAAAGGTTACTCACAGTTCCCATCACTACGATCTAAAGAAATTCAGCGGACAGAAGGTAGCCGTGATTGGAGGGGGATCGTCTGCCGTGGACATTGCTGCGCTGCTGAATGAGCAAGGCGCTGAGGTTCATCTCATCGCTCGCCGCAAGGCCATCGTGTTCCATCAGCCCTCGCAAGAGCCTCGTCCTTTTCTCCAGCGGATGAAGCAACCTCGTTCGGGTCTTGGCCTTGGCTGGAAATCCAAATTCTGCACCGATGCTCCGCTCGTCTTCCGTCGCATGCCGCAAAACTTGCGCTTCAAGATCGTGCAGCGGCATCTTGGACCGTCCGCAGGATGGTTTGTTCGCAACAAGTTTGAGGGTCGCGTGCCCACGCACCTTGGCGCGACACTCGAGGGAGTTTCAGTCGAGAGCGGCAAAGTCAGCGTAAGGTTTGCGGAGAGTGACGGCACGAACACGGAGCTGGTCGTCGACCACGTGATTGGTGCAACCGGATTTCGGGTCGCGATGTCACGGTTGAGGTTCCTGGATGAAAGTCTGCGGCAAGAGGTTCGCTCGGTTAATGACACCCCGGTTTTGTCTAGGAACTTCGAATCCTCGGTAAAGGGCCTTTACATTGTGGGCGTAGCTTCCGCAAATTCGTTTGGCCCACTGACTCGTTTCGCCTATGGCGCGAAGTTCACAGCGAAGCATCTCACGAATCATCTGGCTAAAGCGGCGAAGCAGTCTTCGCGGGAAGCAGTGAGCGACTTGACCGCCTCTTCGCAACGATCCGTAGTCGGTTCATAATCTGCAGCACAGAAAGACGGAAGCCGTGGGCTCGTTGCATGAGATCCCAGCTTCCTTTCCTTTTTTGATCAGTAGCTCCCCCCACGAACGAGGCCCACTAAGCGAATAAAAATTCCTTGGTGCGGAGTTCCTTAATCTTGTCGCGCAGACGTGCAGCTTTTTCGAATTCAAATTTCCTCGCAGCCTCGCGCATGTCGGATTCGAGATTGACAATGTAGGCGTCGAGGTCGTCCTGCGCTTTGAAGTCGGGCATGGAATCGGCGTCGTCGGTGAGATCAGCGTAGTCGGCTTTGAGTATCTGGGCGAGCGCCATATCAGTGGGACGAATGATCGAAGTTGGCGTGATGCCATTCTCTTCGTTGTAGGCGCGCTGGACCTCACGACGGCGGCTAGTTTCCCCGATGGCCTGTTTCATGGAGTCAGTGATGCGGTCAGCGTAGAGGATGGCGCGGCCGTTAATGTGACGCGCGGCTCGTCCAATGGTTTGAATCAGCGAACCGGCAGAGCGCAGGAAGCCTTCTTTGTCCGCATCGAGAATGGCGACTAGCGAAACTTCAGGCAGATCGAGGCCTTCGCGCAGAAGATTGATGCCAATGAGGACGTCGTACTCGCCTTTGCGGAGATCGCGCAGGAGTCGAACGCGTTCCAGGGTTTCAATCTCTGAGTGCATGTAGCGACATTTCACGCCCACTTCGGAGTAGTAGCCGGCGAGGTCTTCGGACATGCGCTTGGTGAGCGTAGTCACGAGCACGCGTTCGTCCTTCGCGGCGCGATCGCGAATCTCCGCGAGGAGGTCGTCGATCTGGCCGCGGATGGGGCGGATTTCGACCTCGGGATCGACCAGGCCTGTGGGGCGGATGATCTGCTCGACGACTACTCCAGCGGACTTAGTGAGCTCATACGGACCGGGCGTGGCGGAGACATAGATAATCTGGTTAACGCGCGCCTCGAACTCCTCGAATTTGAGCGGGCGATTGTCAGTCGCCGAAGGCAAGCGGAAGCCATAGTCGACTAGATTCTGTTTGCGCGAACGGTCGCCGTGCCACATTCCGTGGATCTGCGGGACGGTAGCGTGCGATTCGTCGATGAAGAGCAGGTAGTCGCGCGGGAAATAATCGAGCAGCGTAGGCGGCGGTTCGCCGGGCAGTCGTCCGGAGAAGTGACGCGAATAATTCTCGATGCCGTGGCAGTAGCCGACAGACTTGATCATCTCAAGATCGAAGCGGGTGCGCTGGTGGATACGCTGCGACTCGACCAGGCGACCTTGTGATTCGAGTTCTTTCTCCCATGTGCCGAGTTCTTCGAGGATCGAATCGATGGCGGACTTTTTGCGCTCCGGCTGCACGACGTAGTGGCTTTTGGGATAAATGGGCAGGCGCGAGTATTTCTCGCGGACAGAACCAAAGAGCGGATCAATCTGAGAGAGCGAATCGATTTCGTCGCCGAAAAGCTCGATGCGATAGGCGTTCTCGTCGTAAGTGGGA
>JABCZC010000071.1 GCA_013289875.1 Acidobacteriota bacterium
GCCACTTCGACCTGCGCAATCCGGGGCTTGAGACCAATGATCTCGGACACTACCGTGTCTCCGGACTGCCCGCGGGAAAGTACATAGTAATGACGACCCTGCCAACCACTACCAACAGTTTTCAAGGTTTCCTTGGCGGCCCACCTGCCACGGAAGTGCGTATGGACGCAACAGGAGCGCTCAGCGTCTACAGCGGCAATGTGTTTCGAGAGAAAGACGCCAAGCCGATCGAAGTGACCGCGGGCACCGAGCGCGACGGTTCGGACATAACGATTCCTCTCCTGGGTCTGCACAGCATCAGCGGATCGGTGACAGCACTCGCGGACGGGCATGCGATCAACTGGGGCAGTGTGTCGCTCCTCCGCGCTGACGACAAGTCGGTGGTGCGTTATTTCCATATTTCCGAGAACCCCAATGATGGACAGTTCAACTTCCGATTCGTGCCCGACGGCGAATACATTCTGCGGGTCAAGGATCCCGCGGACGCTGTTGGAGAATTACAACAAGCAGGAGGCGTGGTATATACCGATTACAAACAGGTGCATCACTACGCATCTGTCGATATGCCAATCAGCGTCCACTCCGACCTGAGCAATGTGAACATCAGCGTTCCCGATCAGCCCACCGCGACGACTCAAAAACAGTAAGGCTTCTCAGCTGTACGAATTTCTTCGCTACCATAGCTGCGTAATGCAAGTCCCTCCGGAACTCACTCACTGGACAATCATCGTAGCGGCGATTCTTGCCCTTGCGCCGGTTGTAGGGTTGGGGTTCTGTAGCGCGGCTCTGATGGGGCGCATAAGGGCGTTGCCGAACGCGTTGCAGATTGTGTTCCCGGCGATAATCGCGGTTCCTTATTTGCTGGCGGCGATTCCGCTGGGCTGGTTTCGCTGGGAATGGTTTGCGCTCTATGCGCTGCTTCCGGTAGTCGCGGCGGCGGCGTTATCGGTGGTGGCGAGGTTCGATCCCGAGCAGAGCGGGCACTGGCTGGAGTTCGTCGTACTGCTGGCTCTGGGATTGGCGGTCGATCTGCGCTGGTTCGAGAGCGCGTGGCCGCGCCGGATTGTGTTCATGAACAAACTGCTGCTTCTGGATGCTGGCCTGTACGGATTTCAGTGCGTGCGCGGGCTGACCGGCGTGGGGTTTGACCTGCGGCTGCGATGGAGTGACTGGAAAATCGGGCTGCGGGAGTGGATCTTTTATACGCCGATTGCGGTTGGGCTGGGGCTGGCGCTGAGATTTCTGCATTGGCATGAGCGCGTGGATCGGCCGCAGCTGTTGCCGCTGGCGTGGCTCTTTACGTTTTTCTTCATCGCGCTGCCCGAGGAGATCTATTTTCGCGGCTGGATGCAGAATCTGCTGGAGCGCAGACTCGGCCGCACGGCTTCCCTGCTGGTGACGGCCGTGATCTTCGGGCTGTCGCACTTCAACAAGCGCGCGGCCATTTTCAATTGGCGTTACGTGCTGTTGGCGGCGATTGCCGGAGTCTTCTATGGGCGCGCGTGGCGGGCGGAACGGCGGACGAGCGCCTCGGCCATCACCCACGCCACGGTCGACACGCTGTGGGGCGCTCTATTCCGTTAAAACTGGCGGCGGATGGCGTGGCGCTGGTGGTAATGCAGATAGCCCAGGCCGACGCGCATGTGTCGATGGACATGATCAGGAATCGTGATGGCGATGCAGATTCCCAGAATGCAGTGGGTGAGTGCGAGGGTGTAGAGATTGCGATAGCGCAGGAAGAAAACGCAGGAGATGACTCCCCAGATGAGCGTGAGGATCACGAGAACGGGATTGGGAATGTGAGCGAGGCTGAAGAGCAGGGCGGTAATTGCGACGGCCTGCCAGCGCCGCGGCGTGAGGCGAAGTACTCGCGCGAGGAAGTAGCTTTGCAGGAGGAATTGCTGCATGAGCGCCCAGACGAGGTATCCCCAGACATGAGAGAAAAGAGGTGCCTGGCCAAAGAGTGAATGCAGCGTGTGCAGGCGAGAGGCCACGCATATCGTGACTGCAACCAGCACGAGCGCGAGGCCGACAATCCAGAGCGAGGGGACGAATCCCCGGCTTCCGAGTCCCAGCGTGTTCAGGCCTTCGCGGCGCAGCAGGGTGATGACCACGATGGTCAGGAGGGCGATCCAATAGAGGACGCGCTGCAGTGGATTGGGGGTCCAAATGACGGCAAGGATCAGGCCGTAGCCGAGAATCACCTCAAAGAGATCTCGCGTGCGCAGATCAAGGATGCGCGGATGATCGGTCGTCGACGAAGTGGCCACTTGGCTTGGACGAAGAATCCCCTTCCAAAGTCTTGGAGTGACGCTACGTATTTACGGGGCCGTTTGAGCGCAACGAAAAAGAGCGAGCCATGCGCGGCCGCGAATCGCGGTGGACTGAGGTTTTAGAGCGCGGCCGCGCCTGCCTCGGCCACTGCGTGGTCCTGCTCGCCCGAGCCTCCACTGACGCCGATGGCGCCGATGACCTTGCCGTCTTTCTTGAGCGGAATGCCGCCGGCGAAGATCATGATTTTGCCATCGTTCGAAGCGTGGATGCCGAAGAACTGGCTGCCGGACTGAGAGTGAGGCGCGAGGTCTTTGGTGGAGATGTCGAAGGCCTTCGAGGTGTAGGCCTTCTTGATCGAGATGTCGATCGAGCCGATCCACGCGCCGTCCATGCGGACGTGGGCGACGAGATTTCCGCCCGCGTCCGCGACGGCGATGTTCATGGGCTGGCCGATCTCGGCGGCCTTTTTCTCAGCGACAGCGATGATGCGGCGCGCGTCGGCGAGGTTTACGGATTCAACGGCTGTAGGCATGTAGTTCTCCTTGAGAGATTGGGGATGAATGCCTAAAGCAGAGTACAGCATCCGCGGAGCGAGTTGCACGGGGAACAAGGTCGTCGCTCGAACGAGTCAATGCTTTATTCAAACTATTCTGGCGCAACTAGTATTTTTATGAGTACACGCCAGTCCGTCGATTTGAAATACTGGTCACCCTGAACGAGTGCAAGACGTTCGTCGTAGCCGAGCCTCGATCAGGATCTTTACTTCTTCGAGGACACTGAATGTCAAAAGATAGAGCCACAATCGGAACCGATGGACTCGCGCTCCCGGTCCTGCCGCCGGAGCGCGACGCGAGGGTCTGGGCCCGGCTGGTGCGTGTGATGTTCTACCTTCCCGGCTTCATGGCCCTGCTGCTGATCAAGGCGGGTGAACCGACGGCCTTTGGCATCACCGTGGAACTGCTGATGCTGTCCAGTGCCGCCGCCATTATCGGCGGCCTATATATTGGGGCGGAATCATCGGGGGCGGGCGCCGATCCTTCGTCTCAGGTCGGCACCTGGAGCGGGTCGCTGGTGCTCGAACTGCTCGCCGTGGTGCCTTTCCTGTGTGCTGTGCCGTCGCTGTTCCATGAGCTGGCTAACAGCAGGCTGCTGCACGACCTGGCGCCGGGAGCTGTCGATCTCTCTCTGGGTCCCTCCGAGCTGCTGCCGATGGTGGCAATTCTGCCATTCATGCTTTATCAACTCGCCGGCTTCGGCACCGTCCACTTCATTGTGCCGAAGGCCGTAAACTGGATCATCAACCTCGGCGTTTTCTGCCTGATCACGGCCAGCTATATCGCCAACCGCGAGGGCGAATACCTCCTGGAAAGAAGATTCGCCGGGCTTCTGGTGGTCGCCATGGTGATTGTCGTCTTCTACGGCGTTCTCAAGCTGAGACAGATGCAGGCGATCTATGACTCACGCTGTCCACCGAAGGCTTCGAAAGACAAATCGTAAGGACAGGCCGCCGTCGCCAGCGCGCTTCTCATTTGTGTGATTTGCCTACTGCAGCAGCGTGCCGTTTTCCGGCTCGCTCTTGGCTTCCTCCGGCGGGATGACGACGGCGGCAGCTACTTTGTCCTCTTCTTCGAGGTAGAGCAGCTTGACGCCCTGCGTGGAGCGGCCGGCGGCGCGGACGGTCTTGGTGTCGATGCGGATGATCTTGCCGTACTGGCTGATGACCACCAGCTCCGAGGTTTCATCGACCAGCTGAATCGAGCTCACCTTGCCGTTGCGGGCCGTGGTCTTGACGTTGATGACGCCCTTGCCGCCGCGGGATTGCAGGCGGTAGGCGTCGACGTCGGTGCGCTTGCCGAAGCCGTTCTCGGTGACGGAGAGAATCAGGCAGGCGCAGTTGGCTCCTTCGCCATCCTTCCTGCGCTCCTTGGGAGTGACGGCGACGCCGACGACGTAATCCTTCTTGCCGAGGTCAATGCCGCGCACACCGTAGGCCGGGCGGCCCATGGAGCGGACGTCGTTCTCGTCGAAGCGAATGGCCATGCCCTCGTGCGTGGCGAGGAAGACGACCTGGTTGCCGTCGGTGATTCGTACGCCGATGAGCTCGTCGTCAGTGTCTACACCAATGGCGATGATGCCGCGCGCCATAACATTGCAGAAGTCCTTGAGCGGCGTTTTCTTCACGGTCCCCTTGCGTGTCGCGAAGAAGACGAACTTGCCCTCTTCCTCGAGGTTGCGCACGGGCAAAATGTTGCGGACGGTTTCTCCCGGCTGCAGGTTCAACAGGCTGGCCATGGACTTGCCCTTGCCCGCTGCGCCGACGTCGGGAATCTCATAGACCTTGAGCCAGTAAACGCGGCCCGTGTTGGTGAAGCAGAGCAGATAGGCGTGCGTCGAGTCGATGATGAGCTGCGAGACGAAGTCTTCCTCGCGCGTCTTCATGCCCAGGCGTCCCGTGCCTCCGCGACGTTGCTGGCGGTAGGTGGAGATGGGCGTGCGCTTGAGGTAGCCGGAGTGCGAGACGGTGACCGCGACCTGTTCGTCGGCGATGAGGTCTTCGAGTTGCAGCTCGGCGGTTTCGTCGAGGATCTGCGTACGGCGCTCATCGCCATAGTCCTTGCGGACGGCTTCGAGTTCCTTGACGATGACCGAGCGCAGCTTCTTTTCTGAAGCGAGAATCGACTCGTACTCGGCGATATTGTCGCGGACCAGGCCCAGTTCCTTGAGCAGCTCGTCGATCGAGAGCTGGGTGAGGCGGTACAGCTGCAGTTCAAGGATGGCGTCGATCTGCCGGTAGCTCAGCGTGAGCGTGGGTGAGATCAGCGTAGCCGGGTCGATGGCGTACTTCGCAGGATCGAGCTTGACGCCGGCAAGCGCCTGGTCGCGCACGGTGATTGTCTTGCCGGAGAAGAACTGGAACAAGTTCTCCCTCGCGTCTACGCGTGAGGAGGACCCGCGGATGATTTTGATGACGCTGTCGAGATGGTCGAGCGCAATCTGGTGGCCGAGCAGAATGTGTTCGCGCTCGCGGGCCTTGCGCAGCAGGAAAGCGGTGCGGCGGCGCACCACGTCGACGCGGTGATCGATGAAGTGGCGGATGGCTTCGTGCAGGGGCAGCTCGCGCGGCTGGCCGTTGACCACGGCCAGGAAGATCATAGAGAAGCTCTCCTGCATCTGGGTGTGTTTGTGGAGCTGGTTGAGGACGATCTGCGCTTCGGCTCCGCGCTTGAGCTCGATGACGATACGCATGCCATCGCGGTCGCTCTCGTCGCGTACGTCCGAGATGTCGTCAATGACCTTATCATTGACCAGGTCGGCGATGCGCTCGATGAGCTTCGACTTATTGACCTGGTAGGGGATCTCGCTGACGATGATCGACTGGCGGCCCTGCGCCATGTTTTCAATGGCGGCCTTGGCGCGCATGAGGAACTTGCCGCGCCCGGTGGCGTAAGCCTGGGCGATGCCGCTGCGGCCGTAGATGAATCCACCGGTTGGGAAGTCTGGTCCCTTCACATGCTTGAGCACTTCGAGCAGGCCGGCGTTGGGATTGTTGACCATCTCGATGGCGGCGTTGACGACTTCGGTTAGATTATGCGGCGGGATGTTGGTCGCCATGCCGACAGCGATGCCGCTCGATCCGTTGACGATGAGGTTGGGGATACGCGTGGGGAGGCAGAGGGGTTCGAGGGTGGACTCATCGTAATTCGGCGTGAAATCGACCGTCTCCTGCTCGATGTCGGCCAGCATTTCACCGGCAACGCGCGTCATGCGGGCTTCGGTATACCGCATGGCAGCCGGAGGATCGCCGTCGACCGAACCGAAGTTTCCTTGGCCATCGACCATTGGATAGCGAAGGCTGAAGGGCTGCGCCATGCGCACCAGGGTGTCGTAGATGGGCGCGTCGCCGTGGGGATGGAAGACACCCATCGCCTGTCCGACGATCTTGGCGCTCTTGGTGTACTTCTTGTTATGCTGCAGCCCCATCTCGTGCATGGTGTAGAGCACGCGGCGATGAACGGGCTTGAAGCCGTCGCGCACATCGGGCAGCGCGCGCCCGATGATGACCGACATCGAATACTCGAGATACGACCGGCGCATCTCCTCTTCAATGTTGATGGGGATAATGCTGGCGGCGCCCGTAGGGTCGCCCTTGCCGTCACTGCCGTTGTCGCCGAGGGGAAGCTGAGAGTTCTGATCGTCTGCCATAGATGATTTGGGCCTTCGCACGGGCCAGGCGCTGAATTCTCGGTTTGGAGCCGGAAATTCAAGAGGTGCCTGACGCCTGTAGATTGACCTAAATCTATGATACTGCTTTAGTTAGTCCTCGGCAATGGGGTTTGGGCCAATGAATTCAGCGGTTTGCGGGACATCCTGGTTGGAGACCGGAAAAACGCCTCGAAACGGAGCGAATCGGGCACAGAATACCTCGACTTTTTTGACAATCCGGGGAAGGTAATCAAAGAACTTTTGATTACGAAGCTCGTAATTAAAAGCTTGGCGCTAACTTTTAATCAGGCGATTTTCGACGATCTTCATTCATCGGTCCGGGGCCATGCTCAACCATCCTACGGTTACACTTACCTTGAACCACCCCCAAACCCGACCCTGCCTGAACGATGCCCCCGACCCGACACCGCCTGCGCAAATTTCGCTTTGATCGTCCGCAGCAGATTGCAGCCCTCCTACTGCTCTTTCTGCTGGGGCAGTGCCTGTGGGTGATTGCGCATCGAGGGCTTACGGAGTCGGACTACCAGTACGCGCGATGTGGCCGCGAGATGTGGGAGAAGCCGTCTCCGCTGGCGGGATACTTCACGAGCTGCGGAAATATCCACGACGGGACGCTCGCCTATCGCGCCGCCGGCTTGCCGCTGACGCTGGAGCGCATCTTCGCCGGGCAGGCATCGTCGACTTCGACTTGGGAGATGCGGCACGAGGTGAGCCACATCAGCATGCTGTTGCGGCTGCCCTTTGTGTTTGCCGCGCTGATGCTGGGAGGCTGCCTGTGGTGGGTGACGCGGCGCCTCTACGGCAACACGGGCGGGTACATCGCATTGGCGCTCTATTGCTTTGCGCCTCCGGTGATTGCTGCGGCGACCTATCCGAACAACGAAATCTGGGCGGCGTTCGGCCTATTTGCTGCGGTCTACACAGCGATCGGTGTCTCGCACGCGATGCAGGGGCCAAGAAAGAAGTGGCGTCCGCGCATCGTTCTGCTGACGGTGGTTATGGGATTCACCGCGGCGGCGCACGTCTCGGCATTTTTGCTTGCACTGCTGCTGACGATCTGCTTCATGGCGTATCTGGCGGAGGGCAAGCGAGCCTATCTGCCCACCCTGCTGATTGTGTGGGTGCTGGGCGCGATGCTCATTCTGTTCGCGTCGTACGCCTTCCGGCCCGATGCCTTCAGCTACGTCTTTCGCAGCGAGGTAGCAAAGATCGGCTTTTCGCTCGAGCCGGCGCGGATCTTCTTTACAACGCTTCAGAATGCGGGACTGACGATTGCGGCTGTGGGTTCTCTGGGCCTGTATCTGGCGATGCGCCGCGCGCGCTACTTTGGCAACACGGCGCCACTCATCGTGGCAGTGTTGTTGCTGATACTCCTCACCACTGGCGTCGCGACCGAAACCTGGCTATGGGCCCTGCCCTTCCTGCTGGCCTTTGTAGGAGGCGTCTTTGCCGATGTTCTGGAGACGCGCTATCGCCGCTGGTTTCTGTGGATCACCAGCGGATTACTGCTGGCCCAGGCGGCTCTATCTTTGGCAAGCCTGCCGCTCTTGACGCACTAGGCCCGACGCTGCGCTTCCATCGGGTGCGCGCATTGCTTCCGGTCACCTCACCCGGTAGACTCCGAGTGAAATGGCAGTGTACAAGGACGATCCGGAACGGTTGGTGAGCGCGGCACGCGCCGACGACGAAAGCTCGTTTGAGCTGAAACTGCGCCCGCGGCGACTGCAGGAATTTATCGGCCAGGAGAAGGCCAAGGAGCAACTTGGCATAGCCCTCGAGGCCGCAAAGTCGCGTGGCGAAGCCCTCGATCACGTGTTGCTTTTTGGGCCTCCCGGATTGGGCAAGACGACGCTCGCCACCATTATCGCGAACGAGCTGAATGTAGGCTTCCAGCAGACCTCGGGCCCGGCGCTGCAGATTCAGGGCGACCTGACAGCGATCCTCACCAATTTACGGGAGCGGCAGGTGCTCTTTCTTGACGAGATTCACCGCCTGCAACCGGTGCTGGAGGAGAAGCTCTACACGGCCCTCGAGGACTACAAGCTCGATATCATCATCGGCCAAGGCCCGGCAGCGCGCACCCACGTGATGGATATCAAGCCGTTCACCTTCGTCGCGGCGACGACGCGCCCGGGGCTGATCTCATCGCCGCTGCGCTCGCGCTTCGGAATCCTGCTGCGGCTGGAGTTTTACTCCGACGACGACCTGCGCTTTGTGGTCGAGCGCTCGGCCGAAGTTCTCGGCGTTCCCATCGACCAGGATGGCGCCGCGGAGATCGCGATGCGCTCGCGCGGCACTCCGCGCATTGCCAACCGCCTGCTTCGACGCGTGCGCGACTACGCGCAGGTGCGCGGTACGGGAAAGATCGATCGCGCGACGGCCGAACATGCGCTAAAGATGCTCGAGGTGGACGCGCATGGCTTCGACGAACTCGACCGCCGGCTATTGATGACCATAATCGAGAAATACGATGGTGGCCCGGTAGGCCTGAACACGCTCGCGGCTTCGCTGGCGGAGGAAGAAGACGCGCTCGAAGAAGTGTATGAGCCATTTCTGATCCAGCGCGGCTTTCTCGATCGCACTCCGCGCGGACGCGTGGCGACGCGTCTGGCCTATGAGCACTTTGGCTTGCCGCTGCCGCGCCGCGGCATGTTGTTCTAAGCTGAACAAGCAGGAGGGATCAAGATGGCTCGCACGGAATCTGAAATGCTGGCGTTGGGGACTTCCGCGCCGGATTTTGTTTTGAAGGATGTGGTCACCGGCCATGAAGTGAGCACGCAGGCTTTGGACACTCCCAAAGGCATGCTGGTGATGTTCATCTGTCGCCACTGCCCGTTCGTGAAGCATCTGGAAAAGGGCCTGGCGCAGCTTGGCCGAGATTACAACGGTTCGGGAGTGGGGATCGTAGCGATCAGCAGCAACGATGCCGCGAATTATCCCGACGACGCGCCCGAGAGTCTGGCCGAGCAGGCACACACCGTGGGGTTCAATTTCCCTTATCTGTACGACGAAACTCAGGAGGTGGCGCGCGCCTACGGAGCGGCTTGCACGCCGGATTTCTTTCTCTTTGACGAAGGGTTGAAGCTGGTCTATCGTGGGCAGTTCGACGACAGCCGTCCGGGCAGCGGAATTCCCGTCACAGGCCGTGATCTGCGCGCAGCAATGGACGCTCTGATCGCCGGTCAACCCATCAGTCCGGAGCAACATCCGAGTCTGGGGTGCAATATCAAGTGGAAATGAGCAAGCCCGGATCATGGCCGGGCCTGCGCTATAGCGACAGCGATTTCAGATATTCGCGAAATGGCGGCCCGAGATCGTCGCGCTTGAGAGCAAAATCAACGGTTGCCTTGAGCATGCCAAATTTGTCACCGGCATCGTGACGAATTCCTTCGAAATTGTAACCGTAGACCCTCTCTGTTTTCAGCAGACCTTTGATGCCATCGGTGAGCTGGAGTTCACCGCCGGCTCCGGGAGTTATGTTCTCAAGCAGCTCGAAGATTTTCGGCGTGAGAATATAGCGGCCAATGATTGCGTTCTTTGATGGGGCGTCTTCGAACTTTGGCTTTTCGACCATGCCGCGGGCCTCAATGATGCGAGGGTTGTTGGATAGTGGCGATCCGTCGAGTACGCCGTAGGCAGAGATGCCGGGGCCTTCGACAACCATGGTCGCGAGAACTGAGCCTTGAACTTCATCGAAAACGTCGATCATTTGTTTGACACAAGGCGTGGTCGCATCGATCACGTCGTCCGGCAGGATGACCGCGAAAGGCTCATCGCCCACCAAGTCTTTCGCCATAAGGACGGCATGCCCAAGTCCTTTGGCTTCCTTCTGCCGCACGTAAGAGAGATTGGCCATGTTGGAAACTTTGCGGCTGAGCTCGAGCAACTCAGTTTTGCCACGCTTTTCGAGCGAAGCTTCGAGCTCATAGCTGATGTCGAAGTGGTCTTCGATGGCCGACTTCCCGCGCGCGGTAATGATGATGATCTCTTCGCAGCCGGCCGCCAGCGCCTCTTCCACGCCATATTGAATAATCGGCTTGTCGACCACCGCGAGCATTTCCTTTGGGATTGCCTTCGTGGCTGGCAGGAAGCGGGTTCCGAAACCGGCTGCGGGAAAGACTGCTTTGCGTACCTTGGTTTTCATTCAGGGTCCTTCGTCTGGAATCGAATTCAGGATCGGGCAGCAAATGTTTTCGCGTTCAGTGTGACAGAGGATTCGTTCAGCGCACAATTGCGCGTAGGTGGAGTCCTTCGCAACCTTAGATGCGGTTATAGCACGGGCGAGTCGTCTCCAAGCAGTGCACGGCGCACGATTTTAATTGGCGCACCCCCCTGCCGCATGAAGTCGTCATGAAACTTCTGCAGGGAAAAGTCAGCGCCTTCCTTCCTTTCCAAATCCGCGCGCAGCTTCATGATCTGCAGTTTGCCGAGCGTGTAGTAAAGATAGGTCGGGTCAGAGGTTCCGCGCTTGGTCTCGACCAGGCCAACGGAATGAGACTGGTATCCATCGGAGACAAAGAAGTCGACCGCCTGATCGAAGGTGATCTGCCCGGTGTGCATCTTAATGCCGACGATGAAGCGTGCGTCGCGCAGAAGCGCGTCCTGCAGTTGGCCAAGGCGAATGAGTTTTGCCTCGCGTTCATCTTTGGCACCCACGCCTGGCTGTCCGTAGCCCTGATCGAGCATCATCTGCTCGCAGTAATGCGCCCAGCCTTCGACGTTGGTATTCGCGTCGATGATCTTGCGCACCTGGCTTAGATCGGTGTGGTTCACCCAGAGAAACTGCACGTAGTGGCCTGGATATGCCTCGTGCACCGAGGTGCTGACAATAGTGCCCACGTTAAACGCGGACATATGTTCGGCGATATGTTCGGGTGTCCAGCTCTTCTCCGGCAGTGTGACGTTGAAATACGCCGTGGTTGAGTTCTTCTCGAATGGTCCGGGAGAATCCATCGATGCCTGCGTGGTGGCGCGCATGAAAGGCGGCGTTTCTTCGAGAACGGGCTGCACTTCAGATGGGATCGTGATGATTCGCTTTTCGCGGATGAACGCGATCTCGCCATTGAAGCGGTCGTGGAAGGCTTGCAGGAGTTGGTCGGGAGCAGGGTGGATGGTGGCCAGCTCGGCGAGAACCTCCTTGGGTGTTTTGGAGGGGTCGACTTCTCTCGCGATGCGCTCGAACGCAGCCTGGTTCTTGTGTAGATCGGCGTAAGCGACAATCAGCAGCTTGTCGAGCGGCGTGTCTACCATCTCGTCGTAGAGCAGCTTCTTCGCAAACGTGTCGGCACCGATGCGGAAGTCGCCGCTCGAGCGCGGCAGAAGATCGGTCTTGAGCCACTGCTCGTATTCGCGCAGCGAGGCGATGACGGTGGCATTCGTCTTGTGGAACTCGGCGATGACTGCCGGGTCTTTCGCATCGGTGAAAGCCTCAGGAACGTCTTTCTCGAAGAAGCTGATGATGTCGGGCAGTTGTTCCAGGGCGATCTCGGTGTAGACGCGTGGCGGGTTCTTGAGATTTTGCCGCGCGGCCACAAAGACCTCGGGCATCAGTTTTTCACGCGCGATCAAGGAGCGGAGGCGGTCATCGGCGGGAGCAAACTTGCGCTCCATGAGCACGAAGGCGCTATTGGCGATACCGCTCGAATAGGTGTCAGGGTTCTCTTCCCATGCGCGTACTGTCTGAAGTTCAAGCAACGTGCCGAGAATGCTGTCCCGCATCATGGCCAGGTCGCCCTGCGTGCTCTGGTCAAGGTGCCCCTCGGGGACAGCGTCGAACTTCGTCTCGTAGCTTTTGAGCGCGGCAATCTGCTTCTCGACGCCGGCACGGCTATAGTCTTCAAGCAGCGCATCGTATTGATGCAGCCCATCCAGAGTGCCCACCGACGGCGAAAACTTGAAGTAGACCTGCTCAAAATAGTCGCTTGCCAGGTTGCGGAATTGTGCGGTGACATCCGGGTAGGCAGCGGCCTGGGCGTGTAGGGTTGCGGTCATTCTGCCTCCCGAAATAAGTACGGTGAAGATGGCTAAAACTGTCAGAAATCGGCGATTCATTCGGCCTCGCTTCTATTAGTAACTTATACAGATACTTATTGTACGGCCATCTCGGTAAGCGCCAGCTCACCAAGCAGAGCGCGTATTTCGGCCAAGACACCATCGGGCTTAGGCGACGTCAGAGGATATCGGAGCACACCCTGAGGCGTGAATTGTGCGCCGCGCTTGGCATTTTTTGCAACGAGCTTCATCAGGCGGCCCGGATCGACTCCGGCACTTTCGGTAAAGCGAATGTGCAGCTGGTCGCGTTTCCGGTCGATCTGCGACACGCCGATCCTTTCGCATTCAATGCGTAGCAGTGAGGCGTCAAGCAGGTGGCGCAGGCTCTCCGGCAGCGGCCCATAGCGGTCTTCGAGCTCTGCGCGAACATCGGCGATGGCGGCTTCGTTCTGCACCCCGGCGATCACTTTGTACATGCGCAGGCGCTGGTTCTCTTCCGGTATGTAGCTCTCGTCGATGCGCAACCCAATGCCCAGGCTGAGTTGCGTGGTGGGAACCTCGACACGTTCTTCGCCTTTCAGCTTGCCCACCGCTTCTTCCAGCATGCTGGTGTACATCTCAAAGCCGATGGCTTCGATGTGACCGCTCTGTTCGCCGCCCAGCATGTTGCCCGCGCCTCGCAGTTCCAGATCGAGCGCAGCGATCTTGAAGCCGGCACCCAGATCAGAAAATTCTTTCAGCGCGGCCAGGCGGCGGCGGGCGACTTCGGTCAACTCCTGCTCGGGCGGAATAAGCAGATAGGCATAGGCTCTGCGATTCGAGCGGCCCACGCGGCCTCGCAGCTGGTAAAGCTCCGAGAGGCCATGGCGGTCGGCGCGATTGATAATGATGGTATTGGCGAGCGGAATGTCCAGACCGTTCTCGATGATCGTGGTCGCAACGAGTACGTCGTGCTCGTGATGCATGAAGCTGAGCATGACCTTTTCGAGTTCACCCTCGCTCATCTGTCCGTGGCCCACGGTGACACGCGCGGCGGGGACAAGCTCCTGAATCTTTGCGGCGAGTTCGTAGATGGTCTCGACGCGGTTGTGAACAAAGTAGATCTGGCCGCCGCGCTCGAGCTCAACTTCAACTGCGGAGCGAATCAGCTTCTCGTCGAACTTGGCGACAACGGTCTGGATCGCCATGCGGTCCTTGGGCGGCGTCTCAATCACGCTCATATCGCGCAGGCCGACGAGCGACATGTGCAGCGTGCGCGGAATAGGCGTGGCCGACATGGCAAGCACATCGATTTCGCGCCTCATCTGCTTCAGCCGCTCCTTGTGGCGCACGCCGAAGCGTTGCTCTTCGTCGACGACCAGCAGGCCCAGGTCGTGAAACTTCAGGTCCTTCGACAGCAGGCGATGTGTGCCGATCAGGATGTCGACTTTACCGGCTTCGACCCGCTCAAGGATGAGCTTCTGCTCCTTCTGGGTACGAAAGCGCGAGATCATCTCAACGGTGATGGGGAACTGCTTGAAGCGCTCCTTGAAAGTCTCAAAGTGCTGAAAGCCGAGCACCGTGGTCGGCGTGAGCACGGCGACCTGTTTTCCGTCCTGCACAACTTTGAAGGCAGCGCGCATGGCGACTTCGGTCTTGCCATAGCCCACATCGCCGCACAGCAGCCGGTCCATGGGCATGGTCGATTGCATGTCACGCTTGATGTCGTTGATCGCCGATATCTGGTCTTCGGTCTCGTTGTAATCGAAGGCATCTTCAAACTCGCGCTGGAATTCGTTGTCCGGCAGAAAGGCGTGCCCCAGCGCGGCTTTGCGTTGCGCGTACAGCTTCAGCAGCTCATCGGCCATGTCCTGCATGGCCTTGCGCACCCGAGCCTTGGTCTTTGCCCACTGCTGTGAGCCGAGGCGATTGAGCACTGGCGCGGGTCCGGCGTCGGTCGAGCGGTATTTCTGGATCAGGTCGAGGCGTGTGAGCGGCACGTAGAGCCGCGCCTGCTCGGCGAACTCGAGCACCATGAATTCAATCGTGACGCCATCTTGCACGATCTCCCTGAGGCCCGTGTATTGGGCGATGCCGTGCTCGACGTGGACGACGTAATCGCCGACGGTGAGATCGCGGAAGTCGGAGACGAAGGCCGCCGTCTTCGATTTTCGCGGAGCGGGCCGCGCAGTTACGTCCGCTTCGTCAGAGAAATCATTCGCGCCGAAGAGAACGAGGTTTGCGTCGGGAAGGCTTACCCCAGCCGAGATTGAACTGCGCACAAGAATCGGCGTGCGATAGTTGCCGGCGAGATAGCTGGACTCGTCGTAGATGTTTTCGCTGCCCGCATGCTGAATGCGGCTGCCAAGGCGGTAAGGCAGCTCGTACTCGCGCAGCAGGTTGGCCAACCGCTCGACTTCGCCCTGATTGGGAGCGACGAGCAGCATGCGCGTTTCCTGCTGCATGAGCGAGCGCACCTGTTCGAGGAAGGCCGGGATCGATCCATGAAAGCGCAGCGTGGGGCGCGACTGGAAGGCAATTTCGCCGAGGGTCGTGTCCTCTTCGAGCACGTCCACCGCGCCGAGCTGATCGATATCTATGCCGACGTGCGACGACAATTGCGCCTTGAGCACTTCGGGGCGCAGATAAATATCCTCGGGCCGGATCAGTGATCCGATGCTCGCACGCTCGTGCCGCTGTTCGACCTTATTCCACCAGCGATCGATCTGGTTCTCGATCATCGCGGGTTCTTCGACGAAGAGCAGACAACGCGGAACGAGATCGAGCAGCGTGGCGTCTGCGGCAGCGACCCCGGCGAAGAATTCCCAGCCGGGGAAGACGCTGACTCCTCCAGCCGCGACAGCCTGGGCCACGAGATCGGGATCGACTTCAGCTTCGACGTGGGTGCCGCTCAGCCGCGTATGCACTGCTGCGAGCAGCCGCTCGCTGACCGGCGTTTCGGTGAGCGGCAGCAGCAAGGCCTCGTCGAGTGGCGCCGACGAGCGCTGCGTTTCCGGATCGAATTTGCGGATGGTCTCGATTTTATCGCCGAAGAACTCGAAGCGGACCGGGCGGTCAGCCTCGGGAGAATAGATGTCGAGAATGCCGCCGCGCCGCGTGTACTGACCAGGCATCTCGACGATGTCCATCGGCGTATATCCCACGCTTGAGAGGTGTGCGAGCAAGGTTTCCACATCGACCTCTTCGCCGCGGCGGAGGAACTGCGCGAGACCGGCATAAAAGGGCCGCGGAAAAAGCTTCATCGCGGCGGCTTCAACAGGCGTGATCACGATGGACGCCGCTCCGGTGGCCATTTTCCACAATGTTGCGGCGCGTTGCTCCTGGATTTCCGGGTGGGGTGAAAGATTCTCAAAGGGCAGCACATCATGCGCGGGCAGCTTCAGCACGCGGTTAGTCGGAATGGCTCCGGTGAGGTCGCACCCGGCTCGCAATGCGATTTGCAGGGTGTCGGCGGCCTTGTTGTCGGGCACAACGACGATCACTGGCACATTGGCGGCACGCGCAAAGAGGGGAATGTAGAGGGCGCGGGCGGTAGAAGTGAGTCCGGAGACACGGCGACGCCCACGGGCAAGGGCGAGGTGCCTCCGTGCCTGTTCAAATGAGGGTGAGTTCTCCAAATCCGCAAGCAGTTCGCGGACAAAGGGGAGGATCATGCAGCTTCTAGTTTAGCAGTGGATTAGGCTCCGGGCTTCAAGAGCGATCGGTGCTTCGAGGGATACTGTGCGAGACGTGCGACGCGGGGACGGCGCGTGTACATTGTTGCGATAGGTACTAAACTCAAACAAATCATGCGCAAATCAATCGTTTTATTTGGCATCGCTGCCTGTCTTCTTTGGGCTGCCGCACCGGCGCACGCGCAAATCACCAACGATCCGGCGTTCTATGGGCCTTATAACGGCGTGTTTTTGCCCGATGGCGAAGGCTTGAGTAAAAAACTCACGGAGAATGACACCGTGCTGCTTGCCGCTTCGCCGTGGACGATCTATGCCTGGGTGAATGCGGATGATGTTACCGCTAAGCCCATGCTGGTCGCGGGTCTCGGAAAACCTGAAGATGAATACGCGCGCTACCTGGCGCTCGCTCCTGGCAAGTTGATTCTGTGGGGCGGCAAGAGCAACAGCCTCGAAGCGCCCGCGTCGCTGGGTCCAGGAAAGTGGCACATGATCGCGGCTACGTTTGATGGCGAGCGCTTCCGGATTTACATGGATGGCGCGCAGGCCGCGAGCGGCAATCTGGTGCTGGGCAGCGTGAGCGGCGTGCTGGACATGGCTCCGTCGGCTTTGCCTGCCCCCAGCTGGGGCCACTTCGGGGGCAGGATCGCCGGCTTCACGATGCTGCGAGAAGCGTTGGCGAGCGATGCGCTCGCGCAGATTTACAGCAAAGGCAGCGACACTTCAGTGGTCGAGTACGAAGAAGGCTCGAAGCCGTGGCCCGTGCAAACGCGCGGACAGGCCGGTTATCGCGCTCCGCAGGATGCCGCGCAGATGCCGCGCAGCAGGGCTCCGTTCTCTGCGTCAGCCGCGAAGCCTCTGCCGCCCGCACGCGAGGCGCTGCAACCCGATGGCGACAACCAGTGGACGGTGAACGGCTGGATGCTCGGCGAAGCTCCGAGGGTGCAGGCCGATGGAGCGGCAATCTCCGCAAAGAATTTTAGCGCGAAGAATTGGTATGTCGCGACGGTGCCGGGCACGGTGCTGACGACGCTGGTCGATCGTGGCGTTTATCCCGATCCCGACTACGGCCTCAACAATCTGGCGATTCCGGAGAGTCTGAACAAGCAGGACTACTGGTACCGGACGGAATTCAAAACGCCGTCAAACCTCGGCGGCAAACGCTTCACGCTCACCTTCCATGGTATTAACTACAGCGCGGCGGTGTGGCTCAATGGGCAATCGCTGGGCACGATTACCGGCGCGTTCATTCGCGGCAACTTCGACGTGACCGGGATTCTGAAAGCGGGTCAGACCAATGTGCTTGCAGTGCGCGTTTCGCCGCCGCCGCATCCGGGCATTCCGCAGGAGCAGTCGATCAAGGGCGGCCCGGGCGAGAATGGCGGCATCATGTGTCTCGACGGCCCGACGTTTGTCGCAACGGAAGGATGGGATTGGATTCCGGCGATTCGCGACCGCGACACAGGCATCTGGCAACCTGTAACTATCACAGCTACAAATACCGTGAAGATCGGCGATCCGCAGGTGGTGACGACTCTGCCGCTGCCCGATACGACGCGCGCGAGCGTCGAAATCAACGTGCCGCTGACAAACGCGTCGAATACACCGGCAAAAGTGCAACTCACGGCCGCATTTGAAGGCGTGACAGTTACAAAAGAAGTCACGCTGCCTCCGGGCGGCAGCGCCGTGAAGCTCTCGCCGGTGGATTTTTCGCAACTTACCGTACAGAATCCTCGCCTGTGGTGGCCCAATGGATACGGCAAGCCCGAGCTGTATCACCTCAGGCTTTCCGTCACCGACGGCCGCGACGTCTCGGACACGAAGCAACTGCGCTTCGGCATTCGCGAAATCACCTATGAGCTCAGCCTGCTCGACAGCGCCGGGCATCTTCGCCGCGTGGAGTACGCACCGGCGAAAGGGCGCGCCAGCGAAAACCTGGTCGTCGATGTGAGTCATGAGGGGATGCGTGAGATTCCTGCTGCCGATCCGCCTCCGCCGTTTCTACCTGAAGCGTGGCGGGAGAACTGGCACTCGTGGGTAGCGTCGCTTGCACCGGGCGGCGAAAAATCTGCCACCATTCGTATGCTCGATGACACGAAGGCTGCGCCGTATCTCATGGTACGAGTGAACGGCGTGCGCATTGCGTGCCGCGGCGGCAATTGGGGTATGGATGACGCGCGCAAGCGGGTTTCGCGCGAACGGCTCGAACCCTACTTCCGCCTGAACCGCGACGCGCACCTGGACATCATCCGGAACTGGGTAGGGCAGAGCACCGAGGACGTCTTCTACGATCTTGCCGATGAGTACGGCATGCTGGTCTGGAACGATTTCTGGGAGTCGACGCAGAACTACAACATTGAAGCGCAGGACCCGGACCTGTTTCTGAAAAACGCCGCCGACGTGATTTCACGCTATCGCAGCCATCCATCCATCCTGGTTTGGTGTGGACGCAACGAGGGCGTACCGCAGCCCATCCTCAACGAAGGGCTTATCCACCTGATTGCCACGCTCGACGGCACGCGCTATTACTTCCCCAGCTCAAACCAGATCAATCTACAGGGCAGCGGGCCCTATAGCTACCAGGACCCGAAGCTCTACTACACATTTCTCAATCACGGCTTCTCGGTGGAGACGGGCACACCGTCGATGTCTACGCTGGAGTCGTTCCGCGCATGGGTTCCCAAGGCCGACCTGTGGCCCATCGACGACGTGTGGGCCTATCACGACTGGCATGCCAGCGGGAACGGCAATACAAAGCCCTTCATGGATGAAATTCAGAAGGAGTTTGGCGCGCCCACCGGCCTGGAAGACTTCGACCGTAAGGCGCAGATGCTCAACTACACGGATCACCGAGCCATCTTCGAAGGCATGAACGCGCATCTGTGGGCTCCCAACAGCGGCCGCATGCTGTGGATGACGCAGCCGGCGTGGCCCAGCACGATGTGGCAGATTCTCACTTCCGACTACGACACGCAGGCGTCGTTTTACGGGACGATGAAGGCCTGCGAGCCGCTGCACATCCAACTCGACCTCGCGACCTACGACGTGGAGCTGATCAACACGACAAATACACCGCTCGCCAACGCCACTATCACGGCCGATGTCTATTCGCTCGACAACAAATCGCTGCTGCACCAGCAGGCTGCGCAGAACGCGATTGCGGATTCGGCGACGACAGCCTTTCATCTTGACCTGGCACCGTTGCTGGCGAACGGGGTGGCGCTGGTTAAGCTGGAGCTGAAGTCCGCAAGCGGCGAGACGCTCTCTCGCAACTTCTACTGGCTGGCTGCGAAAAGCGAGGACTACCGCGCGCTCGATACGCTTCCGCCGGCAAATGTCACAGCCACGGCTACGTTTTCCGGAAAAGAAAGCGGAGAAGCCAGCATCATTGTCCGGCTCAGCAATAGTGGAACGTCAGCCGCGCTCGAAAACAAGCTTACGTTGATCAACAACAAAGATGACTTGCGCATTCTGCCTGCGTATTACAGCGATAACTACATCTCGCTTCTGCCCGGCGAAAACCGCGAGATCACCATCAACTATCCTGCAACCGAAGGTCTGCAACCTGTGCTGGATTTGCGAGGCTGGAATGTGGCTTCGAAGAGGATAGGGATCGGACAGGGGAGCTGATGTTATGCCCTGACTCCAGGCACGGATCAGGCAGAAAAATCGACTTCGATTGGATCGATGAGCGGCAATAGCCATGCGAGCAGCGTTTTGTGCAGGGGATGAACGGTGTAGCTTGCCATGGCGGCAGTGTCGGTAAATTTCATTACGCCGCCCGTCTCATATCCGGCTCCGCGAGGCGAAACGTTTTTGCCGACATGGACCTCAAGCAGGCCGGGAATCTTCCCCTGAAACGCAGATATTTCGGCGATTGCTCGATCCTTATCAGCCTCCGTGGCGACAGCCTTCCAGCGAAAGGCGAACATGTGAATCATCATCTCAGGGTCTCCTTTGGCGAATACCTGCGTTGGGCGAGCTATCCATGCCAGGACCGCGCTCCCCGTTAAAGCAAGAAGCTGCCGTCGCGAACCGCCGCTCGATTGAAAAAGATCGTTCGAGTCATGAGCCCGAAGCTTTGACATCTTGGAAATCGTCATGCGTTTCCTCCGTTTGCCAGGAATAATCGAGTCAGCTGCCAGCGCGGTTGTCTTCTAGGATAATTATTTTTGCGCCTAAGGCGCGAATACCTGGACGGTCAGTCCCTACTAGACGTTGAAGTTCACGACCTGGCCGACCGCCAGTTGATGCGCCTTGATCGAGCCTACCGGCAATTCGAGAACGTATACCGAAGTGGCATGGCCGCCATAGTTCGGGCAGGTATCGGATTTGCCCTTGCATGGAGGAGTATTTGGGGACATCTCGACAATGCGATGGCCCAGGTCCATCCAGATAATGTCGAGGCCGATCTTGCAGTCGTACATCCAGTAAGGATATTGCCCGGGCTGGTCGTGGATGAAGAGCATCCCGCGCCCCTGCGGCAGCGAAGTGCGCTCCATCAGCCCGAATTGGCGCTCGGCTTCGGTTTTGGCCAGCTCGACATGGACGGTCGATCCGTCGGGCAGCATGACGAGTGTGTCCGCTGGGCGCGGCGCGACTTTGGGAACTTTTTGATCCTGTGCGCAGGCAGAAAATCCCAATCCGAATCCCGGCGCGGCGAGCGCGATACTCAGCAGCCATGCCAGCGATTTGCGTCTGACGTAGAACATCATCCCTCCAGCTTTAACACCAGCAGCGTCATATCGTCGTGCTGCGGAGCCCCGGCAGTAAATCGGTCGGCGGCGTCAAACAGGTCGCGCAGAATTTCATCGGCGCGTTTGTGTTTCACTTTCAGCGCGGCTTCGATCAGCCGCTCTTCGCCCCACTCTTCGTCGTCATGCGTCATGGCTTCGCTGATGCCGTCGGTGTAGAGCAGCAGCAGGTCGCCAGGTATCAACGTCAACGCCTGCTCGGTGTAGGGTGCGAGCGGCAACAGGCCCACCACTGGTCCATCGGCTTCCAGACGCAGCGTCTGCGGCCCGCCGTTGAGTCCTGGGCGTAACAGGATCGGCGGATTGTGCCCCGCGTTCACGCACTCCAGTCGGCGCGTTCGGGGATCGAAGGCCGCAAAGAAAAAGGTGGCATAGCGATTGGATGCCGAGGCCTCAAAGACCAGCCGGTTGACCTTGTCCATCAGCTTTGCGAAGTCGCGGGGACTGTCGAGGGTTACGCCGCGTAACGAAGCACGCAGGCTGGCCATCAAGAGCGCTGCGGAAATCCCCTTGCCGCTCACGTCGCCGACAGCGAGTCCGGTGCGCCCTTCGCCCAGGTCAAA
Organism: Acidobacteriota bacterium; assembly: GCA_013289875.1. Taxonomy (GTDB): domain Bacteria; phylum Acidobacteriota; class Terriglobia; order Terriglobales; family Acidobacteriaceae; genus Silvibacterium. The sequence goes on from JABCZC010000071.1 coordinate 21,478, forward strand.
GACATCGTAGTAATCGCCGCCGACTCCCAGCGCTGGACGGCAGTGGCCAGCCAGGGTGGCTCCCGGAAGAACGGGCATCTCCTGCGGAAAGAGCCGCTCCTGCACTTCGCGGGCGATCTCCATCTCGCGATTCACGCGCTCGCGCTGTGCCGCCTCGGTGGCCAGCGAGTGAGCCAGCTCAGCGACTTCAATCGCCAATCCAGTCTGCGTTGCAACGGTGTGCAGCAGGTGCATGTCTGCAGGCGTGTAGGCAGCCTCGGAGCGCTTGGGGCCGAGCGCCATCATGCCCATCAGACGATTCCGTCCCGGTAGAGGCAGCAGCAATTCCGCATTTATGAGATCGAGGACGTGACGCTCGCTGGTTCCTGCCATCAGATACCAGGCGTCGGGATCGTCGCGATAGAGCCGCGCCGGCTCGTTGGTGGAGGTCAGATAGCGCACCGCGGAGGCCTGCGCGGGCAATGTAAGCGGGCCGTCGACGGTGACGCCGATCGCCTGCTGCAACTGGAAGATCTCCCCGCGCCGCAGCAGCATTGCGACCTGGCTGATGTGCAGAGTATCGGCGACGCGCCGGGCCACGGTCTCAAGCAGCGGAGCGGTCTCCGTATAGCGGCGAACCTCGTCGGAGAGCTCATTGAGCACAACTTCCGCGTCGTAGGCCTCGCGGAAGAACTTGCGGTCCAGCCAGTCCTGCAGCTTTTTGCGGACACCGAAGCGGAGTGCCAGCACCAGAGCGAGGACAGCCAGAGCACCTAGAAAATCCGACGGCTCAGGCTGTTTCTTGCGGAATGCTGGCAGCAACAAACGCCAGATGGCAATCGTGACCAACACTACCTGCAGAATGAAGAGGAATGCCTTGGCCATCAGGTAGCGCGTACCCATGCGCAGAATGACGCGGACGTCCATCGCGCGCTGCACCAGCACAACGTATGCGAGCGTGAGCGGAGCAATCATGAACAGCCCCGCACCCAGATAGCGAACCCAGTAGTGCTGGCGGTCCTGATCATTGATGCCGAAGTGCGGCAACAGGACGAAGACGATCAGCAGCGCCCCCACACCCACGCCGGTTCCGGCGGCCAGCACGCGCAGACGCCGGCGGGCGTCTTCGGTCGAAGCCGAGCGCAGCTTGTCCACCGTTAGAACCAGGAAGAAGACGACGCAGAGCAGATTCAGAAAATTAAGGACCTTTCCCGCATCGTTTCCGATCCTGGTCACCAGGGGACCATCGCCGCCCGAGTAATAGTCTGCGAACACCGCCGGCAATAGGATGCACAGGCACCCCAACAAAGGGCCAAGGATGATCCACTTCAGCCACGGCGCGCGCGAATCGATGCGGGAGCGTTCAGGAAAGTAAACGCCAAAGAGAAGGAGGGCCGGCGAGACCAGGACCTGCATAACCTGGTACCACAAGCCGCGCAGGAAAAGAGAGACGCCCGTCGCGAGGCCGGTGTTCACAACCAGAGCGCTGGGAAAGGTCAGCAGGACGAGCAGCAGCCAGGCATTTCGATCCAGCGGTCGCGCCAGAACCACCCAGTACGCCATGCCCAGGCAGGTCAGTGGCATCAGGCCCGCAAGGAGAAATTCCTCCCAGTACACCATCACTGCCGGCGTGCTGCCGTAAAAGTACGGCGAATGCTCCATGGTGATGGTCCCGGTTTTTTGTGAACCGTCCGGTCGAGCAAATTCCACGTCGAGCGTATCGCCAGGATGGCCATCCGACAGAATCTCGCTCCACTGAGCCAGCCCCGTATATCCGCCGCCGTTCAGTCCATCAATCCTGTCGCCCTTATTCAATCCGGCGGCCTTAGCTTCCGACTCAACGCTCTCGACAATATGGGTGTCGAGGTCGAAGCGGAAGGGCGCCTCGACGCGCTGGTCCCAGTGCACGCGGATTTGCCACAGGTCCAGGACGCCCGTAAGCCAATATCCCAGACTGGCAAGCGCGTAGAGCACCAGCAGCGCTCGCAGCGCATTCGGAGACGTGGTTTTCCGGGGCCGTCTTCTTTTCTTCATTTGGTCTGGCCACCATAGTACCGTGGCTGCCAGACTTCTACGCAGCCATTCCCGCATCGGTTCAGGCGCTTCCTGGCCCAAGCTACTTCTACGCTGCTGAATCGGTTATCTTGGTAAGACCCACCCGAGGTCTCTGAATGAACCGTCTTCTCGGTTTGATGCTTTCCCTCTCGCTTCCTTTTGTTGCCGCCGCACAGTCGCGGCCGCCCATCGCTGGAATCTCCCACATTGCCGTG
>JABCZC010000072.1 GCA_013289875.1 Acidobacteriota bacterium
TGCTCAGTTCGCTACGATCCGCACCGCCCTATCAACAGCATTGTGGTAGCGGAGAATTGGAGCGGCCTGCGCGATACGGCGAACTCGATCCCTATACGCATTGTTCCGCGCAAGCCTCGCGTGCCGGCTCGATCCGTCGGGAATTGAATCTCTCCGCTTAAGACCGATACACTGAAGGTATGCACGTGCACGCGACATCCACCGGGAAAATGCAGCGCGTCCTGCGTTTCTCGCTGGTCGCCACTCTGGCCTATGTGCTGGTTACGCTGCTGGCAGGTCTGCGCGCGCACTCGCTGGCGCTGGTTTCAGAAGCGGGGCACAATGCGTCGGACGCCCTTGCACTCCTGCTCTCTTTCGTTGCAGTACATTTTCAATCGCGGCCCGCGACCGACAGAAAAACCTTTGGCTATCAGCGGGCGGGAGTGCTCGCCGCCTTCCTCAATGCGCTGACGTTGATTCTCATCAGCATCTGGATCGGCTTTGAGGCCGTCCGTCGATTCGCTGAGCCGGTTCACGTCCAGCCCAGATTGATGATGGTTGTGGCCGCGGCCGGCGTCGTCATGAATGGTGTGATCGCAGCCATGCTGTGGCGTTGCAGCCAGGACGTAAACCTGCGCAGCGTCTTCATCCACATGCTGGGTGACACGCTTTCGACCGCAGCCGTGATCGTTGGGGGCGCGGCCATTCTGTTTACTGGCATAACATGGATCGATCCCGCGCTGTCGCTCGGCATCGCCGCACTGATTCTTTGGTCGTCCATCTCCATCGTTCGAGAGACACTCAACATTCTGCTCGAAGGCACGCCGCGCGGGCTGTCGCTGAGCCACATTCGCACGACGCTCGAAGACATTGATGGAGTTGAGGACATTCACGATCTGCACGTCTGGAGCCTGGGTTCGCAGACCCACGCGCTGGCCAGCCACGTGACGATCGCCGACATTCCTCCATCGGAGAGCGCGCGCATCCTGGAGCAGATCAACGGCACGCTCCGTGAGAATTTCCGCATTCACCACACGACGATCCAGTTCGAGCACGAGGAGTGCGAAGTGGCCCACGGCTGCGTGATGGCGGTCGAGGAGATCAGCGCGCACGGGCACCACCATCACGATCATGATCACAGCCACAGTCACTAGCTAGCTAAGAAGGGGGCAGCTAAGAAACGCTCGGCTACAAAGCCGGGTAGCAAAAACTTTCAAGCGTTCTGCGGCTTATCGGGCTGCGCGTTGTAGACTTCTTCGACGCGCGCCAGCGTATCGATCTCGGCAACCGGCTTGTCGTCGCGAATCCTTAAGATTCGTGGGAAGCGCAGCGCGAAGCCGCTGTCGTGGCGCTCGGAGCGCATGACGTTATTGAACGCGACCTCGAGAACCTTGAGCGGTTCCACAGTCCGGAAGCCGCCGAAGTCTTCGATGGTGTGCTCGTGGAAGAAAGCGGTCAGCTCATCGATCTCGGCGTCGGTCAAACCCGAGTAGGCCTTGCCGACATTCTTCAGCTGCTCACCATCACGGACCGCAAACGTGTAGTCGCTCAGTACGCCGGCACGCTTGCCGTGGCCGAACTCCGCGCCAGTGACCACCACGTCGAGCGTGGCCAGCTCGCGCTTCAGTTTCAGCCACGCGAGGCCGCGCTTTCCCGGTTGATAGATGCTGTCGAGAGCCTTGAGCATCACCCCCTCGTTGCCGCGTGTCCGCGCGTCGGTGTATGCGCGGTCCAGCTGCGCGGCGGTGCGGAGGTAAGTTGTGCCGGCCAGCATGAGTCGAGAGAAAGACTGCTGCTCGTCCTCGGATTGCCCGAAGAGCAAGGCCTGTCCGCGCTGCTCGAATTTTTGGGTGGCTCCGGCGTGGCGCGCGACGAGAGATTCAAGCTGTCGCCGCCGCTCGGTGAGAGGAGCGTCGAGGATCAGGTTTCCATCGAAAGCAAGCAGATCGAAAGCCATGAAGATCACCGGGACCTGCTCCTGCATCTCTCGCGTCACGCGCTTTCGACCGAGGCGCTGCTGCAACGCGGAGAAGGGCAGAGCGCGGCCGGTGGCGGGGTTCCAAGCGAGAATCTCTCCGTCGAGAATAGCGGGTTCGCTTATGCTCGCGAATGCATCGACGAGTTCGGGAAATGCTTCGCCCAGGTCTTCACGGCTACGCGAGAACAATTCCACGCGGCCGGGCTGGCTGCAGTCACCGCAGTGCAGCTGGGCGCGAATGCCGTCGTACTTGTCTTCAATCAGCGCCCGGCTGAGTGGCGGCTGACCGATGAGAAGGTCAACCTCTCCTTCGGCAGCAAGCTCCTCAGCGAAGCGTTTCATCGCCTCCTCTACGCTGTTCACAGGGCTGGCGAGCATCAGGCCAAGGGGATGAAAGAGTTTCATGCGAGCCGAGTCCAGCGTTTTCGTGGCGGCCATGGCGACGATCTCCGGCAGGCTGCCGGTCAGCATGACGGCATGACGAACGGCAGTGGGATCAGCTTCCCAGGCGGCGGCGATGGCTTCTTCGACCAGGCTTTGCTTCACGCCGGTGCGCATATCGCCAACGGCGAGTTTTAGGATGTATTTCGCTTCGACCGGTTGCGCGGTGCGGAGCAGGTGCAGGATGTGAGGCAGTTTCGCGGCTGGGCCTCGCGACGCCGCAATCGCGGCCAGCGAGTCTTCAAGCTGCTTCAAGGTGAGCGAGGCGGGATGGTCTTTGCGGGCTTCCAACAGATCCTGCGCCGCTGCGCCCAGGTCTCCGTGGCGGCGATAGGCGATGTGCATGGCGGTGCGATCGGCCTCGCTGACCTCAGCCAGCGCACGGCTAAGCAAGGATCCGCCTGCATTCAGGGTGCGCCGGTCAGTCTCGGGAAAAGGCGCGCCAGCGAGGTAGAGCGCGGCTCGGGCGGCATCTTCCAGGCTCAGGGTGCGCAGGTAATCGGCGATGAGAGCCCGCTTTTCGAGTTTTTTGGTAGTCGCGGCGAGCCGGTCGCACACTTCAGCGAATTGGAGAAGGGAACCGCTCAAGGTAAGTATTCCCAAAATGACTATAGACGCCAGCTTGCGCCCTTTTCCCTGTCTGTCGCATCCAAAAAGAAGTAAACTACACAAGATGCGGCTGACCCTCACCAACGGCGCACTTCTCTAGCGGCTCCCGCCGCCTACAGCCGTTTCCGCCTTAATTTTTCCTTTTAAACCTAAAGAAAGCGCACCCGCGCAGTGAAAGAACCTCATGTTTGAGCGTCTGGAACAACTCGAAGCCCGTTATGAATCGCTCGGCGAGCAGATGGCCGATCCTGCGCTCGTCTCCGACCAGCAGAAGTATCAGAAGATCGCGAAGCAGCACCGCGACCTTGAAGCCATCGTCGAGAAGTATCGCGAATACCGGCAGGTCACCCGCGGCATCGCCGATGCGACCGCCATGCTCGACGAATCCGACGCGGACCTGCGTGCCATGGCTCAGGAGGAATTGACTGAGCTTGAGAAGCGAGCGCCGGGATTGGAAGAAGCGCTGAAGGTAATGCTGCTGCCCAAGGATCCGAACGACGATAAGAACGTCATCATCGAAATCCGCGCCGGCACGGGTGGCGATGAAGCCTCTCTCTTCGTGGCCGAGGTCTTCCGCATGTACTCGCGCTTTGCGGAACTGCATCGCTGGAAGGTAGAAGTGCTCTCGAGTTCGGAGTCGTCGGTGGGCGGCCTGAAGGAAATCATCGCCATCATCGAAGGCGACCGCGTGTACTCGCAGATGAAGTACGAGAGCGGTGTGCACCGCGTGCAGCGCGTTCCCGCCACGGAGACGCAGGGCCGGGTTCATACATCAGCCATCACAGTAGCCGTGCTACCGGAAGCCGAAGACGTCGACGTAAAAATCGAAGCTAAGGACCTGCGCATCGATACCTTCTGTTCGTCGGGACCCGGAGGGCAGTCGGTGAATACGACCTACTCTGCGATTCGCATCACGCATCTGCCCACGACCACCGTGGTGAGCTGTCAGGACGAAAAGTCGCAGATCAAGAACCGCGAAAAAGCCATGCGTGTTCTGCGTGCGCGCCTGTACGAAGTCGAGATGGAAAAGCAGCACGAGGCGCAGGCGAAGGCGCGCAAGCAGCAGGTGGGTTCCGGGGATCGCAGCGAGAAGATTCGGACGTACAACTTCCCGCAGAACCGTCTCACCGATCACCGTATCGGGCTGACGATTCATCAACTCGCCGAAGTGATGGAGGGCAGGTTGCAGCCCATCGTTGATGCGCTCATCGCGCACTACAACGCCGAGCGCATGAAGGCGGAAGCCGAGACAGCTGCGGCGTAAGCGCGGCGCCGCCTATGGCAGATCTTGACACGATAGGCGCTGCCCTCAGCTCTGGGGCAACACGGCTCAATGAATCGCCGACCGCCCGCCGCGACGCAGAGCTATTGCTGATGCACGTGGTGGGTCGGGATCGCGCTTTTTTGCTGACGCATCCGGAAGCGCAGCTGAACTCTGCTCAGTCTGAAATCTATAAGGGTTGGCTCGCGCGCCGAGCGCGCCACGAACCCGTCCAGTACATTACCGGTGAGCAGGAATTCTTCGGGCTGAAGTTCCGAGTGAGCCCGGATGTGCTGATTCCGCGCCCGGAAACCGAGCATCTCGTCGAAGCGGTTCTGGCACGCGTGGAACGGGACACTCCGCTGCGCATCGCAGACGTCGGCACAGGCTCAGGAGCGATTGCTGTCGCGCTCGCTCATGCGTTGCCACAGGCGCAAGTTACCGCGCTCGACATCTCGCCCGCAGCACTGGCGGTCGCGCGAAGCAACGCCGAAATTCATTGTGTCAGCGATCGAATTCGTTTATTGAAGTCCGACCTGCTCGAGGCCCTCACAGGCGAACGCTTCGACATGATCGTCTCCAATCCTCCGTATGTCGCCGATGATGAAGTGCTCGAGCCGCAGGTGCACGAGTACGAACCGGCTTCGGCTCTGTTCGCTGGAGCGGAGGGTCTTGATATCTATCGGCGGCTAATCCCGGAGGCGCAGAGAGCGCTCAAACCCGGCGGATGGCTGCTGCTCGAAATTGGTCACGGCCAGCGGGATGCGCTCGCGAAATTGCTGGCGGCGTGGGACAACGTGAGCTTCATCGCCGACCTTCAAGGGATTCCGCGTGTGGCTTGCGCGCAGCGAGCCGAGTAACGCGGATGCTTAGCGGCCGGGCTTGCGGCTTTTCTCGCGTTGGAGTTCCCGATAGACCTCGCTCTTGGATATGGCGCGTTCACGCGCGATGCGCTTGAGGGCGTCCATTTCGTCGAGGCCATCGGTTTTTAGCTCATTGATTCGCTGCTGGACACTCACTACGGTGCCCGCGTTTTCTGTTGCGGGCTGAGCGTCGATCAGCAGGACAATCTCGCCGCGAACGCGCTCCCGTCCCTCCAGCTGCTCGCGAACTTGGCGAATATCGCCCCGCAGGAATTCCTCGTGCAGTTTGGTCAGCTCGCGCGCCACGACGACGCGGCAGGACGCACCCCAGACACGTTCTACATCGGCAAGGGCTTCGAGGATGCGATGCGGAGCCTCGTAGAAAATCAGTGTTGTGGGCTGGTTAAGGCCAGCCTTCACCTTCTCCAGGTCGCTGCGCCGCGCGCTGGTCTTCGGCGGTAGAAAGCCGAAGAAGAGAAAGCGCTCCGTTTCCAGACCTGAGGCGATCAGAGCGCTGAGTGCCGCATTCGCTCCGGGTACAGGGCAGACGGGAATTTCCGCCTTGATAGCTGCTCTCGTAAGAAACATTCCGGGATCAGAAATACCGGGCGTGCCTGCGTCGGAGACGACGGCAATGCGGCCACCGCCGAGCAGATCCGCGATTAATTCGGAGGTGCGTCCGGCCTCGTTGTGTTCGTGCAGGCTGACGGTCGGCGTGGCGATGCCGTAGTAGTTCAGCAGCTTCTGTGTCTGCCGCGTGTCTTCGCAAGCGATGCGGTCAACAGACTTAAGAACGCGCAGCGCGCGCAGCGTAATGTCTTCGAGATTGCCGATGGGAGTGGCGACAAGATAGAGCCCAGGGGCGAGTGGCCGCTGTCGCGCGTCCAAGTCTAAATCGGCGAGAGGATCACTGTCGTTCGGCATCGCGCGGTTTAGTTCTCGCGTTCGAAGCGCCGGTGCTCGGCCAGCAGGCCCATGCTGTTGCTCAGGTTCTGCCAGGTTACGATGCCCACGATGCGTCCGTTGACGGCGACCGGAACGAGCGCCATGCGTCCCCCAGCGATGCGCCGGATCATGAGGCCAAGCGAATCTTCGGGCCGCGCGACCTGGAAGGTTCGCGCCATCACCGACTGCACGTAGCCATTGCCTTCGCTGCGCAGTGCGGCCAGAATGCTTTGCTTCGAAACCACGCCGACGAGATTTGCTCCGCGTACCACAGGGAACTCATCCTGCAGACTGTGAATGGCTTTGTAGAGCGCGTCGGCCAGCGTGTCCGAGGGCGAGAGCGTCGAAAACTCAGTGAGCATCACGTCGCGCATCAGCACGGTTTCGACGACCGACTGGAACATCACTCCCTGGTCTTCGAGCTGCGCGCCGATAAAGATGAAGAAGCCGCCCATGATGAGCCAGGGACTGATTCCCCCTGAGAGGCTGGCGTTCGGCAGCGCAAGCAGCGCGAGCCCGGCAACCATGGCGAGCAATCCAAAGCCCTGGCTTATGCCGGAGACGGCCTTGGTCGCCTGCGCCATGCCGCGGGTTTGCGACAATTTGCCGCGCAGGATGCGTCCTGCATCGAGTGGATAGGCGGGCAAGAGATTCAGCAGCCCCAGCATGACACTCAGCCAGACCGTCGACCGGATCAGGTGAGTGGGGGTGATCCATGGCCGGGCCGCAACCGGCACGCTTGAGGTCGCGCCATAGACGAGAGCTGCAACGACAGCGGCGAAAAGGAGATTCGCAAGCGGCCCGCTTAACGCCAGGGTGGTCTGAACCTGGCCTTCGGCGGCACGCTCGGCGCTTTCCGGCGTTGCGTAGGAGAACAGGCCGCCGATGGGCAGCAGCAGGATGCTGCGCAGGTGAAGATCGTGGTAGGCGGCAGTGATGAGCCGGGCAACTTCGCGCACGAACACAGCCAGAAGCAGTAACAGCCACAACATGATTCCGCGCCATGCCGCCACACCGGCCACGCTGGTGGAGAGCAGGCAGAAGCCCAGCAGCAGCAGGAAGAACGTGTGGATGCGCAGGTCCACTCCGAACCAGCGCCCCAGCGGAAATGACCAGCCTCGCATCGTGCCTGCGAAATCCTTTCGTACTGCCATCTATTGTAGAGGGTCAGATGAAATCGGACGTTGGCCGACTTGTTACGATGAGGTGCGATGCGCGTCATTGCCGGTGAATATCGTTCTCGGGCGCTTAGTGCTCCTAAGGGCCGCGACACACGTCCCACCAGCGACCGTCTTCGCGAAACGCTCTTCAATGTGCTTTCGCTGCGTATCGAGAATGCCGTGTTCGTCGATCTTTATGCTGGCTCTGGAGCTGTCGGAATCGAAGCTCTCAGCCGCGGCGCGCGCGAGGCTATTTTTGTCGAGAACGCCGAGCCAGCGCTCAAGGCCATCCGCGCAAACCTCGCAACGCTTGGAATCAAAGGGGGCTATGCGCTGGAGCCGCGCAGCGCGGTGGCGGCTTTAAAGCGGCTGGCTTCGTCAGCGCGGCTTGCCGATATTATCTTTCTCGACCCGCCATACGAGAGCGCAAACGAATATGAGGCGGCGCTGGGTTTGCTCGGTGGCGAATGTTTCCGCTTGCTTGCGCCGAATGCTGTGGCGATTGCAGAACATGGAAAGAAGCACGACCTGGCGGAGCGCTACGGCGAGCTGGTGCGGTTTCGCGTCCTGAAGCAGGGCGATGCGACGCTGAGTTTTTATGCGGCAACGCCCTGAATGACAGCGACTCTACGGCGCGCCGACGCCAGGGAAAATGCCAGTTCTTATCAGATTGCGCTGGTGTGAGCGCCGCTTCGCAGGTTGACCGTGAAGGGGACCTCGCGATCGGTGCGCAGATCCCAGCCCATTCCGTGGAGCAGATCGCCGTCGATGCGCGTAATCTCGACGCCCTCCCAGGAAAGCCGCGCGGTCTGCCAGGCGTTCCCGTCCGCGCCCCATGCCAGCAGCGAGTAATGTCCGACGAACAGGAGAAGGCCCCACTCCCGGAGTGGCCGCACCTCGAGCACCGGGCGATACTCCACCTGTTCGAACTGCTCCGGCTCGGCGGTGTTTACAAGATAGGCGTAACCGCCGGAGACGGCGCACATCCATGCGGGATTTGGGCAGCTCCACACTCCGGTTGGAGCGGCAGGATCGGCAAAGCCCAGGGCGCAGGTCGCGAGAAACGGGTCAGCATCCGCAGGATGCACCAGCACCTCGAGCGCGCCTCGTTCGACCTCTTCCGCATGCCTGGGATAGACAAATTGCCGCCGGGGGAGAATCAGAGGCCGCTGTGGCAGAATTTCGGCTGTCCAGGTGTGGGGAAAAGTAAGATCGAGCCTCGGAGTGTTCATCGCTCCGGCTCGAACTGAAGGATCCAGTTTCGCTGTTCGCGCGTTTCGGGCACGGGGCAACCGCGCGCGTCCTCGATCAAGGCGAGCGCTTCTGCAGCTTGAAATCCAATGTCTATTAAGACAGCAGCCGTCATGACCGCAGAACGGCCAATGCAACCGCGGCAATGCACTCCAACGTGCTTATCCGCTCGCATAGCATCGGCCAACTGAGTAATCAGGAGGCGGAAGCTCTCTGCATCGGTTGGGGTTGTGCTGTCGGTTATGGGGTACGAGATGAATTGAATTCCAAGGCGTTTTGCAATCTCACCCTCACGCGCCAGACCGTACTCCACTGCCTCTTCCGGCATAAGCAGCGAAACGAGAATCTCAATTCCGCCCCGCTTCAGATTCCCAAGATCGTCTTCGAGCCGATCATCTGCGCGTGGACGCGCCACGATGGCGAGGCGTGGATGCTCTTCGTGCCGGATCCAGTAGATATCTTTCATCAGGCCGCCAGAAATTGTTCAACCCGCTCGCGCACGCTCAGCACGTGCACCGGCAATTCGAGCTGACTACCCTCCTCGATCACCGGAATCAGCTTGTCGAACTCCGGGCCGGAGTGTGCGCCGGTCAACGCGATGCGCACAGGATGAAAGAGCTCTTTGCCCTTCGCGCCGGTTTCGGTCTTGATCTCGTTCATCCATAATTTGAACTGGTCCGGCCTTATGGAGCCGGTCGCTCTGCGAACTCGCTCCGCGAAGGCCGCCAGCACCTTCTGCGCGGACTCGGTCGCGAGCAGCGCGGAATTTTCTTCCTCGTTGAGTGCGGCTGCCGAATCGAACCGGAAGATAAACGCCGCCTTTGCCGGCAACTGATCCAGCTGGTCGAGCGAGGGCAGAAAGAGCGCGAGAAGCTTCTCCAGCCAACCCACAGTAGCCGCATTTGCGTCAGCCAATAAGAAGCCTGCGTTTTCAAAGTAAGGCGTCGCGAGGGTCACAAGCCGGAGCGGCTCGGACAGTTTGAGGTAATGCCTGTTCAGCCAGTGCAGCTTGGCCCAGTCGAACACCGCAGGCGCTGCCGTTACGCGCTCTACCTTGAACTCGTGCGTAAGCTCTTCGGGAGTGAAGGTCTCGCGTGTTCCGCCTTCCGCGCCCCAGCCCAGCAGCGCCAGATAATTGACCAGCGCCTCGGGCAAAATGCCCATCTCGCGAAAGCTGGCGATGGAGGTCGCTCCGTGGCGCTTCGACAGCCGCTCACGGTCGCTGCCCAGAATCGTCGAGAGGTGGGCGAACTCCGGGACGGGCCATCCAAAGGCTTCGTAGATCGCCACCTGCTTGGGCGTGTTGGAGATGTGGTCGTCGCCGCGAATCACGTGGGTGATCTCCATGAGCGCGTCGTCGACGGTGACGACGTAGTTGTAGACCGGAACTCCCGACGAGCGCACAAGAATCGGATCGCTGACCGTCTCGCTGGCGAACTCCACATCGCCGCGGACAATATCGTGGAAACGCAGCGGCTGATCTGGAATCCGCAGCCGCACCGCAAAGGTGTCGCCGACAGCAGCGCGCGCTTCCGAGTCCGCCTGCGGAATGCTCCGGCATCTTCCCGAATAAACCTGGGGACGGTGCTCGGCGACCGCCCGCGCCCGTTCGGCCTCCAGCTCCTCTCCGGTGCAAAAGCAGCGATAGGCCTTGCCCTCGCGCAGCAGCCGGCCGGTGTGTTCGCGGTAAATATCCAGGCGTTCGGATTGCCGATAGGGCGCGTGCGGACCTTCCACGCCCGGTCCCTCATCCCAGTTCAGGCCCAGCCACTTCAGATCCTCGATCAGCTGCGTCTCGTGCCGGGCTTCGCTCCGGTCGAGATCCGTGTCTTCAATGCGCAGCAGGAACTCTCCACCCGTATGCCGGGCAAAGAGCCAGTTGTAGAGCGCCGTCCGGGCATTGCCCACATGCAGCAGTCCAGTCGGCGAAGGCGCGAATCGAACGCGCGTTTTCTGTGCGTGCATACTCTTCTGATCCTACCAAGCGAAAACCGGCCTGCGCGGGCGGCGGTCCTTGCCGGACGGGCAGGCAACAAAGCAGGCTCATCCATGCGACGGATAAGCTGCTTGTCACTGAGGCTCGTTAAAGTTAAAAGCCTTCGTCTGGGGGTTGCGGAAGACAAGTCGCATCATCAGGAAATAGTCGCAGCACTGAACAAGCAGTTGCCATTCGCTAACCGGTTCTTAGCTGAGGGCTCTTAAGCTGCCCGCTTTACCAGCTGCCCGCTTCTTAGCTGAAGTGCGCCCATCCGCCGGCTGCGAGGGGGGTCGTCTTGCCATCATGTTCGTGCAGCACCAGTCGCGGTTGCCGGGGCCGTCTGGGCTGCATCTGGCCGATCGGGTGAATGTTCACGCCGGCAATCTTGCGGGGGACGCGGGACCACTTTGGAGCGGTGAAGAGAAGCTCATAGTCTTCCCCGCCGTGCAGGGCAAGAGCAATGGCCGAAGAAACCCACCCATCGGATTCCGCCTGCAGCGCCAGCGGATGAATCGGGATAGCGGCTGCGTCCAAGTTTGCCGCCAGCCCGGATTCCTCGCACACATGGAGCAGGTCGGTGGAGAGTCCGTCGCTTAGATCGATGGCCGCATTCGCCTTTCTGGCAGAGGCCACGTTTAGTCCGACCTGGATGCGCGGTTGTGGATACAGATGCGGATGCTTCTCCTCGGCTCTTATCAGTGCGGCAAAGCGCTCGGGATTGCGTCCGACCGCCAGCAACTCGGCTGCGGCGCCGCCTAATTCGCCGGTCACATAGATTACGTCCCCTGCGCGGGCTCCGGAGCGCAGAAGCGCGTGGCCGCGCTTCACGCTGCCGACCAGAATGATGTCGGCAATCACCAGCGCGGAGTGCTTGCGGCCGCGTTCGTCGAACTCGGGAGACTGTGCTGTATCTCCGCCGGCCAGCGGCAGGTCGAATCGGTCTGCCAGGGAAAACAATCCATCGAGGAAGCGCGTCATCCAGCTCTTGCCCTGGCCGGCTGCGGCGAGCTCGCAGGGGGTTGCGATCGAAAGAAAGGCCGCCAGCGGTCGCGCGCCCATGGCTGCGAGATCGCTTAATCCTCGTGCCAGGCAGCGGTGTCCGGCAACCTCGGGAGTGTGCCAATCGCGCCGGAAGTGGACCTGTTCGAGCGAGAAATCGGTGGTGACGACGATTTCTTCTCCCGCGCGCGGGCGCAGAACCGCGCCATCGTCGCCAATGCCCACTCGGACCATTCCTTTTTGTCGGGTGGAGCGGTCTCGAATCGCGGCGATCAGCGCCCGCTCCCCAATGGGGGGCTCGCATTTCTGACTAGATTTTCTCGGCTGCGATCCTCGATCTTTCATTTCGAGGCCCAAGAATAACGCAAACAGGTTACTTATGGCAGGCCGCATTGCATTTGATCAAAACTGCACTGGAATCAGTGCAATGGGGCATCCAATTGGGTTCCCTAATTGGCATTTGGGGAGCGGAAACTTAAACTTTGGGTTGACCCCTTACGTCCAAGCTGTTAGGTTCTTCGAAAGATCAAGAAATTACAGTGAAACGTTTGATTGACGATCGTCGCCATCGTCATGATTCGCTGGGGCAAAGGCTTCACCGATCGAAGGCTCTTCCGAAAGAAGCAGAATTTTCCCGAGACTTGCGAGATGCGTAAACGGTATTACATTATTTTTGTCGCTCGCGAAGAGGATGGACGACTCAGAAAGATTCCTGTTCCTCTCCACTACGCGTACGTGTTTGTAGCTGCCGCCGTCGTTGGAGCGTTCACCATTACCGGCATGGCAGGGTCTTATAGCCGCATGCTGCTGAAGACCGCCAGTTTCAATCAGGTCCGCTCGCAACGCGAAGCGCTGCAAAAAGATTACAAGCAGCTTGAGCAGGTCGCTCAGGAGAAAGAAGTGCAGGCCGCCTCTCTGGGTTCTCTGGCCAGCGAAGTGACCGCTCTTTACGGGCTGAAGCAGGGCAAACTGACGAAAGCTGCGGCGACCGCGAACGCTGATCCGGTTCCAGTGGATTCGAATGGCGTCTTTACCGATGCGGCTTATACCGAATCGTTCGATCAGCTTTCATCTCTGCGGAACACGGCTCTCTCGGGCCGTCTGTCGCATGCCTTCGGGACAGGTTTGAGCCCGTCAAGCGGAGACAACTGGCTGAACATGGCCGACGCGCCTTCGCTCTGGCCGGTCGTGGGTCCCATTACCAGCTCCTTCGGCGAACGCGAAGATCCGTTTAACGGTGAAGGCGCCTTTCATTCCGGGATCGACATCTCCACGAGTTTTGGGCAGGCGGTGCGCGCGACGGGGGATGGGGTGGTCGTGACCGCAGGCCTGGCCAGCGGTTACGGCCGGGAGATCATGCTCGACCACGGTCACGGAGTACAGACGCTTTACGGACATCTCTCCGGCTTCGCTGTCAGCTCGGGCCAGCAGGTGCAGCGCGGGCAGGTGATCGGTTACGTCGGAACCAGCGGCCGCACCACGGGTCCGCATCTGCATTACGAAGTCCGCATCCGCAATACCCCGGTAAATCCGCACAAGTATCTGCGGGAGACGATGGATCAGTTGGCCACTGCGGGAGCTGCTTCGCCAACCGGCACACTTGGGAACTAAGCCGTCCCTGATCGTAACGACCAGATACGCATTGCGCGGGAATTCAGAGCACAAACAGAAAGAGGCTGGCGGAGAACCGGCCTCTTATGTACGAGCGCTTTGTTATTTTCCTGTGTAGGTGATGTGCCAGATAGATCCCGAGCCGTCATCGGTTACGAAGAGCGATCCGTCATCGCCGACGGCGACCCCGACCGGACGTCCCCACACTTGCCCATCCGCTGTGGTGAAGCCGGTCAGGAAGTCTTCATACTCGCCTGTGGCGTGGCCATCGCGCACCGGCGCTACGATCACCTCATATCCGGCGCGCTTCGCTTTGTTCCATGATCCGTGCTCGGCTGCAAATACATCGCCCTTGAACTCAGCGGGGAACTGCGACCCCTCGTAGAAGAGCATTTCCAGCGAAGCAAAATGCGGCTGCAGCAGCACGTCGGGAGTGGTTACCTTCGCCTTCAGCTCAGGATGACTGCCCAGATGGCGCGGATCCTGCGTGCCGCCCATGTAATACCAGGGCCAGCCGTAAAAGGCGCCCTCCTGCACGTGAGTGATGTAGTCCGGAACCAGGTTGTCGCCCAGGGCATCGCGCTCGTTGGTCGAGCACCACAATTCACCGGTAATCGAGTTGATGGCCTCGCCCACACAGTTGCGAATGCCATACGCGTAGACCTTCACAAACTTGCCTTCCGGGGTGAACTCGAGGACGTCCGCACGGTGGAATTCCTCGGGGTGCGTGTCCGGATCATCGACGTTGGAATGCGAGCCGACAGAGACGAACATGCGCTTGTCATCTTTCGAGAAGACGATGTCCCGCGTCCAATGGCCGCCTCCACGCAGGCGCCCGCCACCGGGCAAATCAGCTAGCTTCTCAGCAGGCCCGCGTGCTTTCAGGTCGCCGTTTTGGTAGGGGAAACGCACGACGGAGTCCGTGTTGCCGATGTAAACCCACTTTGGATTCGGTCCCGATGGATAGAAAGCGATACCGAAGGGCTGGCTCAAACCGTCGGCGAATTTTCCCATCGTCTGCGGCCTGCCATCCGCGTTCACACCGCGGAAAATCAGGATTTCGTTACTGGAACTCATGGCTACAAAGAGGTCACCATTCGGCGCTTTGCGAATCAGACGCGGCGCTACCAACCCGGTGGCATATTGCTCAACCTTGAAGCCCGCAGGAGCCTGCGGCCATGCGCCATCGGGGCGCTTTGACACCGGCGGCCCATTATCCACGCTCTTCGTGGCATAGGGAGCTGGCAGGTCGGCGACGGTCAGTTTCCTGGTTACGCCGGGCTTTTCCTGCGAGTAGTCGGTGAAGGCCGCCTGCCCGGTGAGCACCGTTTGCCCACGCAGCGAAACAACCGAGCAAAAAAGCGATGCAAAAGCCAGCGACACAATCAGTTGATGGCGTCGGGAGCAATTCTTCAGCATTGATTCCTCCAGCTATGTTTGTGATGCAGATAGATGTGCGTGAGTATGCGTTTCCCGAAAGCGGCTTCATCTTGGACGAGTAAGGGAGGCCGGAGGATTCTTCTATTTCTTGCCCTGGGTTGAGTTTGCAGGCGCATTCTCGAAATTCACAGGCGCGCTCACCAGCCTCTGGAGCAGTGCGATCGGAATAGTAGCCGTGAGCACCACGCGATTGTTGTGGTGCTCGATCTGAGTCGAGTCCAGTAGTGCCCTGGTCTCGTGATCGGCTGTGCCAGTCGGAGCCGCAACCTGCGCAGCACGAATAAGGCTCAGGATGCTCTCGATCGAATCCGCCGAGGCCGTCGCTGCCGCTTCGTTGGGAGCGATCTCTTCGACGCGCAGCCGCGTCTTGCCCGTCCAGCTCAGCGATGCAATGAATGTTGCGTCCAAGGTCAAGGGCAACGACATGCCCATGACCTGCAGTCCGCCCGCAGGATCGCTGAGTGGCAGACCGATCTGGCCGACTCCCCAGGCCAGCGATAGCAGAGGGACATCGCTGTAATGCTCCGCCAGCAGGGACGACCCTGTAAACGGCATGGCCGCCGTCCGATAGCGGTCCAGGATTGAGTGGATCTGTTCTTCAGAAGGCGTGTTACTGACCGCGACCATGTCGTAGCCAAGAAGGGTTACCCGCACGGTTCTGCCTTCGCTGGGAATGCGGTAGATTTCGTGTCCGGCATAGGTCTCGGTGGAAGCGGCGACGCCGGCCAGATAGCGTGAGAGCCGCCGTCCATCGAAATGTCCGACAAAGACTTCGGAGAATGCAACCGGTCCGTTTGGTCCATTGGGATCGGGCATACGGTGCAGGGCAAACGCAACTTCGTCGAGGTCGCGTTCGGCCTCGATGCCTGTCTCGTCGATAAAGTGCTGATAGTCCGCATCGTGGCGTACGGGATGCTGATCGAAGCGCGTAGCTGCACGCAGAGGGCGCAAATTGATATAGACGATGCCATCGGACTCAGGCAGCAGGCGCGCGGCTTCCGGTGGCGCTTTCTTGCGGAGGTAGACGGCTCCAGCGAGCAGCAGCAGAACGACAACGACAATCGCGATTGTGACCCTGGTGCGCCGGTGCATTTCCTGGAAGGGCAAGCTTCGCCCGCGCATCCATCATCTCACTTTCGGATGAAGAGCGGGCACGAGCGTCTCGCAGCCGGTGCGTCTCTTGAAGGGCTTCGAGCGCGTCGCGCCCAAGCCCGGCGAATCAAAAGAGCTGACGTTCAATGTGGGTGGGAGGAGACTCGCTCGCATCGCAGAGCGCGGCTTTCATCGTAACACCATAGTTTGAGTGGATTCTTACTCTGCGCGCAGGGCCTCGGTTGGACTCACTGACGCAGCACGACGCGCGGGTATGCTCACTGCCAGAGCCGCGATTACAGCCAGGGCGCCGATGGTCACGCATACAGACCACGGGTCGATAGTGGTGGTCTTGAAAAGCAGTCCACCCAGGAGACGAGCGGATGCGAAAGCGGCCGCAAGACCGGCGATAATTCCAACAAGCGTGAATCTCGCGGCCTGGCTCAGGACCAGGCGCAGAATATCTTCCCGCTTGGCTCCCACCGCCATGCGAACCCCAATTTCGCGCGTGCGCTGCGCGACGGAATAGGCCAGAACGCCGTAGATTCCGATAGCGGCAAGCGTGAGGGCCACCAGTGCAAACACGCCGAGCAGGGTAGCGGTCATTTTCTGGCGGGCAAGCGAATCGGAGAGCACCTCTTCTACGGTCTGTACATGGTAGATGGGCAGGTCGCGATCCAATTCATGAACAGCGTTCCTCACGATCGAAACGACGCCCTGCGGATCGGAACCGGTGCGCACCAGCAGCACTTCGTGCAATCCAAACCCGGGCAGGTAGATTTCCGGCTGAGGCTCCGTTTCTACTCCCAGGTCCCGAGCATTTGTAACGACTCCGATCACCGGGATTTTTTGCGGATGCGGACTTAACACGCCAAAAAGAATATTGGCTCCGATCGGATTTCTTCCGGCTAGATACCGCTGAGCGAAGGCCTGATTGACAACGAAGAAACCGGTTGGATCATCGATGTCCTTCCGCTCGAATATTCTGCCTTGTTGCAGACCCAGGCCCATCGTATGGAAGAAAGATGGGCTGACGAAGCGAATCTGCGCCCCCGGATAGGTCCCCGGAGCCAGCGGCGGCGCGCCCTCGAGAAGAAAGCGCGTCATCACCTGGGAGGGGTTCAGCGGAATCTGCGTCGTACTGCCGGCCGAGAGAATGCCCGGCGATTGTGCAAGCTTATCGAGAAGCTGCTCAAAAAAATGATTCGTCGCGGGGCTGCTGTCGCCGTAATGCGGTTCGGGCAGAGTAAGTTCCAGGCTGAGCAGATGATCGGTGCGAAAACCAGGATCGACGGCGAGCAGCTTTTGAAAACTCCGGATAACCAGCGAACCCAGAAACAGCACGACAACGGCGATGGCGATCTCTCCGGCGATCAGCGCGCCCCGGCCCAGGCCATGCCGGGTAGTGTTTGCGCGATCTCCCGGGCGAAGAGCCTCCGCCAGACTCGTCGCGGCCTTGAGCACCGGAAGTAACCCAAAAAGAAGCGCAGTCAGCGTGCATGTGCCGAGGGTGAACAGCAGGACAGGAATGTTGAGCCCGATAGACTCAACCATGGATAGATCAACTCCGGCCGTATGGGACAGAGCGAGCCTCAGAAGAGGCAATGCGAGCGCGGCGAGCAACGTTCCCAGTGCGCCTCCCGCTAAGCAGAGAATGAGCGTCTGGGCCAGGAACTGGGAATAGAGGCGAATCCGGTCAGCGCCAAGCGCCTGACGAACGGCCACCTCCCGGCGATTTGCGGTCGCCCGCACCATCAGCAGGCTAGCGACATTCGCGCAGGCAATCAGCAGCACCAGGACGACCGATCCCATGAGACTCACAATGGCGGGCCGCAATGTTCCTAGCAGTTGTTCGCGCAGCGGAGTGATCATCACGGTGACTCCGCGGTTAGTCGCGGGATAGGCAGCAGCGATGCGCCCCGCGATCGTCTGCATGTCCGCTTTGGCCTCAGACATTTCGATGCCGGGACGCAGGCGGCCCATCACATTGACCGAATGCCAGACGCGGGAGGCCTGCGTAGGCTGATCCAGCAGCGAGAGGGGCAGCCAGACCTCACCCTCGGAAGGAAAGGCAGCACCCGGCCGCAATATGCCGACAATGGCATAACTGGTCCCGTTCAAATTGACGCTGCGCCCCACGACGCCCGGGTCCCTGCCGAAGTAGCGCTGCCATGCTTCTGCGCTCAGCACCGCGACGTGGTCACTTCCCGGCTTATCGTCCTGCTCTCCGAGCGTGCGGCCAAGCAATGGTGAGACTCCGAGCAGCGAGAAGAAATTGCCGGAGGCGAGAGCCCTGTGCACCTGTTCGGAACGACCGTCCATTACCAACGACACTGTGTCTGGATTCAGGGTGGTATAGGCTGCGATCTGTTCAAAGCTCTTCTGCTGGGCACGCCAATCCTGGTAATCGGGATATGTCGCCACAATTCCTCCCGCCACTTGCGGATGAACCTCGAGGATATTCACGAGGCGCGCTGCGTCGCGGAAAGGGAGGGATTGAAGGAGGAGTCCGTAGACTACGCTGAAAATGGCGGTATTGGCCCCGACGCCAAGTGCAAGCGTCAGGATCGCTGTAAGCGTAAATCCCGGAGATGTCCGTAACTGGCGCAGCGCGTAGCGAAGATCCCGCGGCAAGCTCTGCATGGCTTTCCACCTCAAGTTAGCAATGAGACGGCATATCGACCGGGATTGTCACGCGCGAATGCGAAATATTGACGGATTGCATCGTCTCCGTTCCGCAGCACCGTGAATAGGGGTCAAGCGACTTGTTGTCCGAAACACGCTGGGATTTGCTGAATGATTCGTTCTTGCCGCAGAATGATCCTAACGATCTATGGCATTTGAAGCGGGACAACGGATCGGCGACTACGAAGTCGTCCGCGTGCTGGGTACTGGCGGCCTGGGCGAGGTTTATGAGGTTCGGCACGCGATCTCGCAGCGCGCCGAAGCGATGAAGATCCTGCTTCCTGACCAGCGCACGACGGCGGAAATGGGTGAGCGCTTCCGTCGCGAGATCCAGATGCTGGGGGCGCTCAGCCACCCCCATATTGCGTCGCTTCACAACGCCTTCTACCACGACGGGCAGCTCATCATGGTCATGGAACTGGTCTCCGGTGAGACGCTGCGCGCGAGGAGCACGCGCACGCTCCTGTCCGTTCCCCACGTGCTGCAATACGCCAGGCAAATTCTTTCCGCCCTCGACTATGCTCACGCGCGCGGCGTGGTACACCGCGACATGAAGCCGTCGAATATCATGGTTACCGCCGAGGACGAAATCAAGCTGCTCGACTTCGGCATTGCCATCACCGATCGCTCCTCGGACCTGACCGCTCCCGGCTTCATCGTGGGTTCGATCAGCTACATGTCTCCAGAGCAGATCGCCGGCGACAAGGCGACCGTTCGGTCGGACATCTACGCTGTCGGCGTGACGCTCTACGAAATCCTCACCGGACGCCTGCCGGTTAGCGGCGCAAGCAATTTTGAGATTATGCGTGCGCATCTGACCGAACGGCCTGCGGGTCCCGACTCGCTAAACCCGCGCCTGCCTGCCACCCTCTCGAACGCCATTCTTAAGGCGTTGGAAAAGAAGTCCGAAGACAGGTTCGCAACCGCGCATGAGTTTCTGGCCGCGCTCTCCGCCATTCCTTCGGCGGAAATGAACAATGTTTATTCGTTGGCGACCACGCAAGTGCGGGTACCGGGCAGTTCTGATCAGCGGATACAATCGGGCAGCAGCGGCAGCCAGTCCTCGAATTCGGCTCCCCCGAACTTCGCTTTAGGCGATATCTCCAAAAAGCTAGCCGTATACATCGGTCCCATCGCCAGCGTTCTGGTGCGCAAGCTAGCCCCCAACTGCTCCGATCTCGACCAGCTCTATAAAGAGGCGGCAACGCATATCCCGTCGGAAGCCGACCGGCAGCGCTTTCTGCAATCGAAACGCAGCTAAACCTAGTTATTCAGCATCTCCATCGCCTTCTTTAGGCTGGTATGCATGCGATTGAACGAGGTCGTCACCTGGGCGATCTCATCGTTGCCGCGCACTGGCAGCGGCGGCAGATCGATGTCTCCGGTCGAGATTCGGTCGGCAGACCGGCTCACTTTTCGAAGCGGCTGGATCACGATGAGATACATCCCGATATCGATCAGCACGATCGCCGCGAAAAAGATGGTTCCGAGGGAGATAAGCAGGTTGCGGAAGCCATCGTTGGCAAGCTTGACCGGGACCGACATTGGAATGGAAATGATCTGAGCGGCGACAATCTCATTTATTTGCCAGCCGAAGCCATTCTGCGTCCCGTAGCGTTTTACCATGGCCTTGGGAGCCGCGCTCGGCTGGCTGTGGCAGGTCAGGCATCCGTTCTCCACCGCAATGGGCCGCGCCAGATATAGGGTTTGCCCAACCGCAGTGTCCCTCTCTCCTACAACCTGCTTATCTGAAGGATTATTACGAAAGTGGTTGATGATATCGGCTTCCCAGTCTGCTGCGCGGTCCACCAGGTTGGTCGGGTTCAGAGTGGCTTCCTTGTAGGTGTAATCGGGAAAGGTCTTGCGCAGCCGGTTGAACGTGACCGTCGCCGCATAGAACGGGATGGTCTGGGGCAGAAACTCATTCTTGTGTTCCGGAGTGTTCTCGAGAATCGGGCTGATTTCCTCGTCCGTGTAATCGCGCGTCGCCTTGGAACTGGCCGCCATCAGCTCCGCCTGCTGCAACACCGTTTTCTTCGCATCCTCGAGAAGAAAGCTGCGAGCGTTCATGGCGATGAGCACCAATCCAAGACCGAAGACAAGAATGAGCAGGAGATTGAATTTTGCGAGTAGTTTCATACCAGGAGACCCTCGTGCGCATTACAGCACAGAAATTTGCGAGCATTGAGCTTGGGAAGGGGCGCGGGATTGCCTCGATTAAGCCTGGACGGGCTCAGTCCCGATCGCGATCACGAAATAGTTCGCCGGAATAGCGCCTACATTCTTCAGTCCATGTAGTGTATTCGAAGCGGCATACGCTACTCCACCGGGGCCGAGGCGTTCCGTCTTTTCCTCAGTCAGGAACTCGACCGTGCCTTCCCGGATGAGCATCAGCTCGGTGTGCACATGCTTGTGTGGAGGGTGGGGCATCTGTCCCGGCATAAGCGTAGTCTCATGCAACTCGATGGTTTCGCCGGTTGGCAGCGTGCCGCGCAGCACCGGGCGCGTGGCTGCTCCATTCGGTGAGCTGTTCACCGGTAGCTTGTCGAACTGGAACGCCTCGGAGCGGGCGGGAAGCGCTTGCCCGGTTTGAGCACCCGCGAAGGCGTTGTCGGCAAGTACACCGCCCAGCAGCGCTAGAGCAGGCAGCGCAGAACAAAGGTCGCGACGGCTTAGATTTTTCATCGAACCATGATACTCAGGAGCGGGGATACTCAGAAGTGAGCGGTTCTTACCCGGGACCTCAATGTCGCGGATACTCCGGTAGAGAACTGGGTCTTGCCGATTGCGACGGACGAGTCTGCCGTCCAGTAAAAACAAATGGCGCAACTTGAGCCTGTCCGCATGGTAGTGTCTCAGTTTGAATCTCGTGATTGGGAAGCGGACCTCTGGGTTATTGGTCATACCGACAATGCGGCGCGCCGATAGTTTTCAACCTCGCTTCCGCGGGGCGCGGCCCGGGCTATTCTGAAGAAGTTTGGAAGGGAGTTTCCAGCATGGCGAAACTTGTCTACGCATTGAACCAGTCTCTCGACGGCTACGTCGACCACATGAAGTTGGGACCGCCCGTGCCCGTGGCCTTCCGGCACTTCATCGAGTATGTGCGTGGCCTGACGGGCTTCCTGTACGGTCGCGGCATGTACGAGATCATGCGTTATTGGGACGAAGACCTTCCTGATTGGGACTCGGACGATCGCGAGTTCGCCGTGGCGTGGCGGAGCCAACCCAAGTGGGTCGTGTCGCGCTCGCTCAAGTCAGTTGGCCCCAACGCCACGCTGGTCGCGGATGACGTCGAGGCGGAGATACGCAGGCTGAGAACGGACCTGGCCGGCGAGATCGGAGTTGGCGGACCAGACCTGGCGCAAAGCCTGACCGAGGCCGGTCTTATCGATGAGTATCGACTCTACCTCCGCCCCGTCGTGCTTGGTGGCGGCAGGCCATTCTTCGCCGGCCCCCGGCCGCCGCTCCACTTGTTGGCCAGCGATCTGATCGCCGAGGACCTGATTCGGTTGACGTACGTTCCTGCTTAATCGCGCGAATCGCCCGACGGACTGCGCCGACGCGTCAGGTCCACTTTGGGTCGTGAGCGGAAATCCAAACTGAGACCCAACCGGTCCGCATAAGTCCGTTGCGAGGCTCCGCGCGCCGTGCTAAAATCTTGACTTGTACCCTCTCGCAGCAGATGTATTTGTGTGTCTGGAGTGATAACGGGTATGGGCTGTTTTGGGCTGGCGTAGCTCAGCTGGTAGAGCTCCTGATTTGTAATCAGGCGGTCGGGGGTTCAAGTCCCTTCGCCAGCTCCAGATTCTCCAGGGCAAGACAGGCGTGAGCAGAGTGGCCGGTCGACCCCTCCGCAGCGAAATCCCCAAGCCAGTGCATCGCACTTCTCACCGGAGTACGGCTCCGGAATGCTGGCGGGTGTCTCGCGATTCGGTTCGGGGTGCTGGTAGGACTGTTCACCACAGGGATGCACAGGTGGCCGAGTGGTTAATGGCAGCAGACTGTAAATCTGCCGCTCCTTGGAGCTACGGAGGTTCGAATCCTCCCCTGTGCACCAGAAGTTTGAATGGGTGAATCGCGGAGCGAGCGCTGGGAAGGCGCGAGCAAAGCGAGAGGGTTTAGACAAGAGCCGCAGGTGCGAAGTCAAAACCCTTAGAAATAGGAGCTATGGAGGTTCGAATCCTCCCCTGTGCACCAGAGATTTGAGGTAAGGGTCTGGAAGGCGTCAGCATGCGGTTCGAAGGCGGAAAGCGCAAGCTTGTGGCGCTCGCCGGAATTGCGGTTCTGGCAGCCCTGGCTTGGCAGACGATGGATCCTGGCCGAATTCGGCTGTTGGTCTTCGTGCTGCTGGGTGGATTTGCACTTCGCATCGTGCTGACCGCAGGTCTTACAAAGCACGACGCGGCGCGGTACGATGGGACAGAGCACCCGGAATAGGTTGGAGTTGAAGCGGTTTGTAAAAGCTGATGTAGCTCAGTTGGTAGAGCACTCCCTTGGTAAGGGAGAGGTCACCGGTTCAATCCCGGTCATCAGCTCCAGAATTTAAGTAGTTTCAGGCCGACGGCTTTGGCTGTCGGCCCTGTAGCGTCCGGCGGGAGTAACTCAGTGGTAGAGTCACAGCCTTCCAAGCTGTTGGTCGCGGGTTCGATTCCCGTCTCCCGCTCCAGAAATTGCAAGGAAGGGTAAACGCTCGCAGAGCGGCGCAGGGTAAGAGGATGTTCGAGCAGGCAGTACTCCCCATTCAGGATCAGAAGACCTTCGCCGAAGTGCATCGCGCGCTGGACGAAGCCTTCGCGCTGTCGCACGTGGCGGATTTTCTGCGCAACGTGCATCGCGCCAAGCTGCGGGCGCGGCAATTTGAGGCAGTGCTGGCCAGCGGCCTTCTGGGTGCGGAGACGTCGACGAAGTATGCGGCGCTCGGCGACTCCGATCGCGGTCAGGTGCGCGAGCAGTACCTGAGCCTGGTGGAAAAGGTCGATCCTGCGATTCGCGCGAAGTTTTTGAAGGTGTACGCGTATTACTGAGCGCCGCATGGTTCTCAAGCGTCAGTGAATCGCGACAGGTTTGGATTTTTAGGAGAAGGAAATGGCGAAGGAGAAATTTGACCGTTCGAAGCCTCACGTGAACGTGGGGACGATCGGGCACATCGACCACGGGAAGACGACGTTGACGGCAGCGATCACGAAGGTGTTGTCCT
>JABCZC010000073.1 GCA_013289875.1 Acidobacteriota bacterium
GGCGTTCTGCGCCAGTGCTGCAAGAGGCGTGAAAATCAGGATTACTGCGAACGTGCGCAGCAGATTGCTTTTCTTCATAGAAGTTCTATTTCTGCTCCGTTGAGATTGGATGCGGGCCAGGAGGACAGGCGAGTTGGCCCTAACGATGGGCCCATACGCGATAAACGCTGATCTTTCCGTGCGGCTCCTTAACCGCCTCGTAGCGATCGATGACCACGGCCCCCGAAATCGATTCCACGTTCTGTTGGAGTTGCGAATCGAGCGAACCGCTCCCGCGAATCTGCGCCGCGGGAATTTCGTAAACCAAATCTCCCGGACCGGCTGTTTTCACGAGCACGCTGCCCGGAGCCAATTTCTCTGCCTGCGGACGATCGCCATAGTTCCAGATTCTCGGCGTGAGAAAGATGAACGCGAGAATCAGCGTCACCATCACGTCGTAATGAAAGCTGCCGCGCTCATAGGTCCAGAAAAAATAGCTCCGTAGAATCCGTGACATGCTTATTTGCCCTTCGCGCGGATCACTGTTTGCCCGCCCATATAGGGTATCAGCGCTTCAGGCACACAAACCGAGCCGTCGGTGTTCTGATAATTCTCGATGATCGCCAGCCACGTCCGTCCTACGGCCAGCCCGCTGCCATTCAACGTGTGCACAAACGCTGTCTTTGTTTGCCCCGCCGGCCGATACCGGATATTCGCCCGTCTCGCCTGGAAGTCTCCGAAATTCGAACATGAAGAAATCTCGCGATAAAGCTGCTGGCCGGGCAGCCACACTTCGAGGTCGTAGGTCTTCGCTGAGCTAAACCCCATGTCGCCGGTGCACAACAGCATCCGGCGGTACGGCAGCCCCAGGCGCTCCAGAATCTCTTCCGCGTCGCGCGTCAACTTCTCGTGCTCAGCTTCGCTCTTTTCGGGACGGGTGAATTTGACCATCTCCACTTTCTGAAACTGATGCTGACGAATGATCCCGCGAACATCCTTGCCGTAGGATCCCGCTTCTGACCGGAAGCACGGCGTGTAGGCGGTCAGTGAAATGGGCAGCTGCGCGTCGTCCAAAACTTCATCGCGATAAAGATTTGTGACCGGAACCTCGGCCGTCGGTATGAGCCAGTGATCGTTGTCGCGATATATCCCCGGCTCGTATTTTTGCCCGTCTTCACAGTGGAATAGATCCTCCGCAAACTTCGGCAACTGCCCCGTACCAAACAGGCTCTTGCTG
Organism: Acidobacteriota bacterium; assembly: GCA_013289875.1. Lineage (GTDB taxonomy): Bacteria > Acidobacteriota > Terriglobia > Terriglobales > Acidobacteriaceae > Silvibacterium. Next base: position 1,217 of record JABCZC010000073.1, read on the forward strand.
TTTACCATAAACGGCGGCAGAACCTCGGTGTAGCCGTGATCGCGCGTATGCACATCGAGCATGAAGTTGGCGAGCGCCCTCTCCAACCGCGCACCCTCGCGCCAATAGACTGCAAAACGCGCTCCAGAAATCTTCGCTGCGCGCTCCAGATCAAGAATGCCGAGCTGCTCGCCGATTTCCCAATGAGGCTTGGGCGCAAAATCACGCTGCGGAATCTCGCCCCAGCGCTTGATCTCGACGTTGTCGCTCTCACTCTTTCCAACTGGAACATCATCCAACGTGAGATTCGGAACGTTGAAAAGAATCAACCATAGGATCTTGTCCGTCTCATCAGCCGCCTGCTCCAGCTCGTCCACACGGGACTTCAGAGCGCGCGTTTCATCCATCACCGCGTTCGCGTCCTGGCCGGATTTCTTCAGCCGCGCTACCTCTTCACTCAGCTTGTTCCGCTGCGCCTTGAGTTGTTCCGCCTCCGTGATGCGCTCGCGCCGATTTTGATCGAGCGCGCGAAAATCTCCGAGCAATGCTGCTGGATCCTGCCCGCGATCGCGGAGCTTCTGTTCCACCAATTCCAGATTGGCGCGTACAAATGACAAATCGAGCATACAAATTCAGCATACAGGGTTCGGCATCTCGCTCAAAACAGGAGGCTTCAACGGCTCGCGCTGTGCGTCGCCGCGTCGGCGATTCTCACTCCGCTCAGGCTGCCCACGTAGCGCGACACCCCGCGATAGAGCGACTCCGCAATCCGTTCGCGATACGCCGGATCGCGCAGCTCATGCGCATCGCTCGGATTCGTCAGGAAGGAAATCTCCGCCAGAATCGAGGGCATATTCGCACCGATCAGCACCACAAACGGAGCTTTTTTTACCCCGCGATCTTTCAATCCAGCGTTGCCTTCTTCGAGCCCCGCATACAGACTCTGATCCACATCCGCGGCAAACTCCCGCGACTCGTTGATCTTGTCCTGCAGCGCAATCTTCTTCACCAGGTCGGAGAGCTCATGAATCGACTGGTCTGACACTGCATTCTCGCGTGCCGCGACTTCCAGCGCATCTGCCGAGGTTGTAAAGTTCAGATAATACGTCTCCACTCCGCGTGCGGAATTATCGGGACTCGAATTCGCATGCACGGAGATGAATAGATCCGCCTGCGCCTTGTTCGCGATCGCCGTCCGCGTCTCCAGTGGAATGAACGTGTCGTCGTCGCGCGTGTAGATTACGTCCGCGCCCAGCCGCTGCTTCAAGAGTTGACCGAGCCGCAGAGCCACATCCAGCACTACGTCTTTCTCCTGGATTCCATCCGGCCCGAGTGTTCCCGAATCGTGCCCCCCATGCCCTGCATCCACAACGATGCGATTGATTTTCAGCCCAAGAGCTCGCACCATCGACCGCTGGCCATCGGCGGTCGGCTGCGCCGCATGAATTGGCTGCGTGCTCGTGTTTGTTGTCGGCGTGCTTGCGGTCAGTGTGTTTGCCGGCGATGTACTTGCCGGAGAGGCATTCGCGTTGCGACTGTGCGAAACTCGTATTCTCGGCGCCGGAGCGGGCACCGTGTTCGCGGCAACCACATCGTCAGGCTGTGGCGCCTGCGTCGTACCCGCCACCGACTGCGCCACAGGAGCCTTCGTTGGCCGCTTCGTCGCCTTCACCCGATTCGGCTGCTGACTCAACGAGGCCACATCCGCCATGGCCGAAGCATCATCGCCGTCATTGACCACAATAACCGCTGGAGCTTTGGGTGTCGGCGTCCGAGCTACGGTCTTCCCCGGTGATGGCAATGGATCCCCGAGCGCATCCGCCGGGGAGGTCGCCGTCCCGATCCCAATCGTGGGCTTCGAGGCGACCACCGTCTTGGCGACCACCACTGTTGGTGGCGGCTTGTTCGACTTCGTCGCCGGCTTTGGAGCGGGAACAACTGCGGGCGCAGCCACAGCGGTATACACGGGCGCAGAACGTGACGTCTTCCCATGCACATCGATGATCAAACGAGAGGGGTTGGGCAAGAAGAACGCCGAGTACTCGCTCACGTCACTCACATCGAGCACGATCCGCGTCACATCATTCGAAAACTGCGCCGCGCGCACCTGCTTCAGGAAGCCGTCGTCGATCACCTCGTCCGACTTCCCGATCAGCTCCGGCGACAAGCGCACCCCCTGCAGGTCAAAGAAAATCCGATCAGGATTCGGCACGCGGACCGCCTCATATCGCACCTCGTCCTGCAAATCTATCGCAACGCGCGTGTACACCGGTGTCGACCAATGCCGGATACCAGTCACCAGTGGAAGCTTTCCCTTGCGGGGCGGCGGAGGAGCATTCAAAACTGCCTCACTCAGGTGAGAAGGCTCCGTCGCGGGGCGCTTTGCTGCAGGCGGAATATCGTTTTCGGCGATCTGCTGCTCTGGCGCCGGTTTTGCCTCTGTCTGCGGCGGCTTCGCAGGCTGTGTCGCTGCGTGACGCGGTTGTGTCTGCGGTTCCTGTGTCTGCGGTTCCTGAGAGTGAATCGCAGCCGTCAGCACGGTGCGATGCCCGGACGATGCCGGTTTGGCAGTAACTGGGGTCGAGCTTCCGGCAGCGCTCTGCGCAACCGTCGTGCCGCCCCGTGCAGTCTTCCCCGCGGGCTTGTGCAGATTGCTCAGCTCGACCCTGGCTTCGTTGGCCAGCGCGTTCTGCGGATAGAGCTTCAGGAACTCTTGAAATGTCGCTCGAGCGTTCTCGCGATCATTCAGGTCGCGCAGATAAATCTCACCTTCGGTCAGCAGCGCGCTGAAGCGATATCGGCTCCCAGGATAGGCCTTCCGCAAAAACTCGTACTGCCCGATCGCATCGTGCAGCGCCCTCTCATCCTGAAAAACGCGCCCTTCTTCGGCCAGCAAATCCGCCACCGCTGAAACCGACGCGTCCGCCTTGGGGGACACGGGATCGCCGTGATAAATCGTCCGATACGCATCGATCACGTGGTCGTAGTCGCGGCGTGTGCGCTGATGCTCCGGCCGGCCCTCAAGGGCCTCCCGCATGCGCTGCGCCTTTTCAAAGGGAGAATGTACCGCCGCACCATGCTGCGGAGCAGCCGGCAGTCGGGCGCTCGCGAACGTCAGCAGGCAAATGCAGCCGGCAATCGAAAGCAGGCGAGAACGTCCTGCGTGGAGAATGGAAGCCGGCATAAGAGGCACGCGACACTCAAAGTATAAGTTCCAGCAAAAAACCCATCAATGGAACGAACCCAGATCGCAAACTGATGTTGTGTCAAATCGACACCGACCCGCCTGTCCTTACCCCACCAACGCCCCAACCACATCCAACGCGCTCTTAAGCGCCGCATCCAGCTGACTTGAGTCTTTGCCACCCGCTTCAGCCATGTCCGGACGGCCGCCCCCCGAGCCCCCCACAAGCTTCGCAATCTCGCCGACCACCTTGCCCGCCTGTACTTTGCCCAAAAGGTCTTTGGTTACACCGACAATCAGCGCGACCTTGCCCTCGTCCTGCGCCGAGCCGATGACCACCACACCCGATCCGAGTTTGTTGCGAAGATTGTCCACCAGCGTCCGCATCTGCCCGCGGTCGAGCGAATCCACGCGCTGCGTCAAGATCTTAACGCCTTTGACTTCAATGGCTTGGTCTGCCGCGCCGGAGGTAGCCGACGACGCCGCTTTCATTCTCACCTGGTCGATCTCGCGCCGCAGCTTCTTAACTTCCTCGTCCTGGGCGGAAAGCTTCGCGCGCAACGCCTCTGCTGGAGCCAGCTCTGCATTGGGAGCGAACTGCGTTGCCAGTTGCGCCACCTCGTAATCGCGGCGAAACTCGTTGAGCGCACCAAAGCCGGTCACAGCTTCCACGCGCCGGACCCCGGACGAAACAGAGCCCTCGCCCAGCAGTTTCACCACACCGATCTCGCCGGTCGCGCCGGTGTGCGTGCCCCCACATAATTCCGTGGAGAAGTCTCCGATCTTCACCACGCGAACCTTTTCGCCGTATTTCTCGCCGAAGAGCGCCATCGCGTGATACTCGTTGATCGCGATATCGATCGGCACGTCTTCGAGCGTCTCCACCCGAATGTTGTTCAGCACTTCCTTGTAGATGAGGTCTTCGATGTCCTGCATCTCCTCGTCCGCAACGGAAGTGAAGTGCGAGAAATCAAATCTCAATCTTGTTGGATCGACCAGCGATCCCGCCTGCTTCACGTGGGTGCCCAGCACTTCGCGCAGCGCCGCGTGCAGCAGATGCGTGCCGGTATGGTTGCGCCGCGTCGCCGCGCGGTAATCAGCATCGACCACCGTATCAACCTTGTCGCCGACCGCCAGCGGCTGGCGCAGAATCGCCTTGTGCGCGAAGACTCCCTGGACGGGCTTCGTGCATCCGCTCACATCGGCGACGACGGAGTTGTGATCGTCGGAGTAAAGCCAGCCGATATCGCCCACCTGCCCGCCCGAGTCGGCGTAGAAACTGGTGGAGTTGAGGACAATCTCAACGGCATCACCGGGAGCCGCCGCGGGAACACCGACACCATCCCTAACGATGGCAAGAACCTCCGCGCCATCGACTCTGAGCTGGCGATATCCCTCAAACTCGGTCTTCGGCAGCTCGCGAAATACGGGGCTCGCGGATTGCTTTGTACCGCCTTTCCATGACGCGCGCGCGCGGGCCTGTTCTTCCGCACGCGCCTTTTCGAAGCCTTCAAGATCGAAATGAATACCAGCGTCCCGCGTGGCATCCATCATGAAATCGAGTGGGAGGCCGTAGGTTTCGTAGAGATGGAATGCGTCTCGGCCCGAGACAGAAGGTTGAGCGCCTTCGAGCTGATGCCATTCATCGAGGAGTGGCTTCGCCATTGACGCGGGGAATCCCTTCTCTATGGCCTCCTCGACGTCGTAGAAGTGCTGATTGATCTCGAGCATTTCTCGCGTACCCACGTCGAACCGGTCAGCCACTGCTGGGTATACTTTCTGCAGAGCTTGCTTTAAGTCAGTGCGGAATTTCAATTTCTTTACTGAGTTCTCGTCCCGCTGGCGAAAAATGAGCCGGTCCCACTCCAGGGATCCCTGGGCAAGCACTCTCGCAAACTGCCGCTCCTCTGCCTCCACAACCTTCGCAACACGATCCGCGCTCTCCTTCAACTCCGGGTATGCGCCCGCCATCTCGTCCCGCACCGCATAGATCATCTGATACATGAAGGGCTTTTCCTGGCCGAGCAGGCGTCCGTGGCGAATGCCGCGACGAAGAATCTTGCGCAGCACGTAGCCCCGGCCTTCATTCGCGGGGTTCACGCCATCCGATATCAGGAAGGTCGCCGCGCGAGCGTGGTCGGCGATGATGCGGAGCGAAGCATCTGTCGGGGCGGTGCCGTCCTGATATTTCGTAGAGGTCAGCTCGCTCGCCTTCTGTATCAGCGGCGCGAACAAATCTGTTTCAAAGTTCGAAATCTTTCCCTGAAGCACAGCCGCAGTCCGGTCAAGCCCCATCCCCGTGTCGATCGAGGGCTTGGGCAGCAGATGGAGCTCGCCCTGCGCGTCGCGGTCGAACTGCATGAAGACCAGGTTCCAGATCTCGACGTAGCGCGCCTCGTCCTCACCGAATGGTTTATCGACCCCCGGATTTTCCGCAGCCTCGATGCCCATGTCGTAAAAAATCTCCGAGCAGGGACCACACGGACCCGTCTCGCCCATCTGCCAGAAGTTATCCTTGCTGCCGCACTCGTGTATGCGCTCCGCCGGCACACCCTGCGCCAGCCACAGCTCATACGCTTCTTCATCGCGAGGCACGCCATTCTCGCCCTTGAAGATCGTGACGTAGAGCTTGTCTTTGGGAATGCCAAACCACTCGGGCGAGGTCACCAATTCCCATGCGTAGGCGATGGCGTCTTTCTTGAAGTAGTCGCCAAAGCTGAAGTTCCCCAGCATTTCAAAAAATGTGTGATGCCGCCGCGTAAAGCCGACGTTTTCGAGATCGTTGTGCTTCCCACCCGCCCGCACGCACTTCTGCGAACTCGTGGCCCGCGCATAATCGCGGCGCTCGATGCCCAAGAACACATCCTTGAACTGATTCATCCCGGCATTGGTAAATAGCAGCGTGGGATCATTGGCAGGAACGAGCGAAGAGCTATGCACGCGGCGGTGCCCCTTCGTCTCAAAAAATCGCAGAAAGGTCTCGCGTATATCGGAGCCGGAACGGTATTGCATCTCTTGAGTTTAACGCCGCCGCTTCGACGGCCGGATCCCAGTTGCTGAACAAAGAGGCGGTCGACGTCCAAAAATGAGTGGCCGGTGCATGTGACCAATGCATACCGCGTGAAGAGACGTGAAATTCGACGACAGATCAGGGCCCAATTCTTCCGTTTTCGATTAAATTCAAGACCGGGGCTTTCTTCACGCAGACGTTTGCGGCTTACGAGCACGGAATTATTACCTTGCATGTGCCACTTCAAACGATTTCGCGCCGTCTGCATTCTTCTCCTGTGCGCATCTGCACGGATTCAAGCCCAGACAGTGCCCGATGCACCTCAGACGGCCCCGAGCACAACAGCGGCCCCTACTCCCAACTTCTTCGTTCGACTGGCGAATTTTTATCGCGATGACTGGAGCGGCAAATCGGCCTCAGGACCCGCGCCCCAGAGGCGTGGCCCTTCCTCTCCGCTCGATTCGCCACCCTTTCCCAGCGCCGACTGGTCATACGGAGGCTCGCAGGACATCGGCGCGCCTGATGGCAATACCTATCCGCTGATGACCGCGATCGATGACGCTCGGAGCCGCACGAAGATTTATGGCTGGATCGAGCCGGGCGTCAATTTCAGCACGTCCGGTCACACCAACCTGCCGCAGGGCTATAACCACATCCCTAACATGATCGCCGGACAGCAGGGCTTCGTTTTTGTCGAGCGCCTGGCGGACACAGTGCAAACGCAGCACTTCGACGTAGGCTACCACTTCAGCTTTATCTATGGTGTGGACTACGCCTACACGGTGGGGAAAGGCTACTTCGGCAACCAGCTGATTAAATACAACCGGCAGTATGGGTACGACTTACCCATGGAATACGTGGATCTTTATTTTCCGCATGTCGCCCAGGGCATGGACCTGCGCATCGGCCGTTATGCGTCGATCCCCGGCATCGAAACTCAATTCGCCCCCGCGAACTACATCTTCTCGCACTCGCTGCTCAACGTTTACGACCCCTTCACCGACACGGGAATACTGGCCACCATCAAACTGAATGACCGGTGGCTCGTCCAGACCGGCATCACGGACGGCCACGACATTGCTCTTTGGGCGTCGGGAGCAAAACCGACGGGTTATCTATGCGTCGACTACACGACGACAAGTGTGAAGGACAATTTCTATCTATGCGCGAACGGTATTAACAACGGCAAATATACCTACGACAACGTACAGATGTTCGATGGAACCTGGTATCACAAGTTCTCGAAGTCCTGGCACATTGCCACCGAAACCTGGTACATGTACGAGCGCGACGTGCCAAATGTATCTCCGATAGTTACATATCCCGTCATTCCCGATCCTGGCACCTTCGGCGCTGTTTGCCTCACCAATGCTCCCCGTTGCACTGCGCCGGAATACGCAGCCGTGAATTTCATTCAGAAGTCCTTCTCGCCCACCTTCTATCTCTCTTTCCGCTCCGAATTCATGGACGATAAGAAAGGCCAGCGCACCAGCTTCGCGACGAAGTATTCCGAAAACACCTTCGCCGCGGTCAAGTGGTTCGGAAATACGGTGCTTCTGCGTCCCGAGTTGCGCTTCGATCGTTCCTGGGACCGGGCCGCCTATAACGGAGGCCGCAGCAGCAATCAATTCACACTGGCCACGGATCTCGTTTATCGATTTTGATGGTAGACGCTATTGCAGGGGATTCTCGTCCTCGACGAAATCAAGCGCCGCCAGCGCCTCGTCGCCTACGTCCCACTTCTTCAGGATTTTAAAAATCACGGTCGTCGAGAAACCGGCGCGCAGCAGCAGACGCATGACTCGCGCCGCTTCCTTCTCGTTGGAGGGCTTCTTCACGCGCTTTCGCTCCAGATGCCGCCGCGCGAGTACTTCCTCGTTCACATCTTCGTACGCCGCATCGAGCGTCTTCGCGATCACCTCTGCGTTCACGCCTTTCTGCGTCAGATCCTGGCGCACCCGGCGCTTCCCCAGGCTGGCATTCTCCTGCCGCAACTTGGTGTAGTACGCCGCATAGTCGGCATCGTTCACATAGCCGTACTCCTTCAGTCGTGCGATCACCGCGTCGATTCTGGCTGCACTGTTTCCGCCAGGCTCGACCTTGGCCTTCATCAGCCGCTTCAACTCAGCGACTGTACGCATGCGCCGCCCCAGTGCAACTACGGCGTAGTCGTACAGCGCAGACTCATCGAGCGGAGCGGGGTTTTTCTTAGGGCGTGCGAACGGCATGGTCTATTTTGTCCACTCATCCACCCAGTCGTTCACCGTCTTGTACCAGAGCTGCGAATTCAGCGGCTTCAGCACCCAGTGTCCTTCGTCTGGAAAATACAGCATCTTCGACGGCACATTCATGCGCTGTAGCGTCGTGAAGAGCTGATAGCCTTCCGACACATCCAGCCGATAATCAAGCTGGCTGTGAACTACCAGCGTCGGTGTCTTGAAGTTTGTCTCCGCCAGCATTGGCGACCACTTCCGGTACATCAACCGATTCGTCCACGGCGTGCCCTTGAATTCCCACTCGTTGAACCAGAGTTCTTCTGTCGTCCCATATGCCGACTCGGGATTGAACATGCCGTCATGCGTCACGATGCAGCGGAAGCGCGTTGTGTGTCCGAGGATCCAGTTGGTCATGTAGCCGCCATAGCTCGCGCCCAGCGCACACTCGCGGCCCTTGTCGATAAACGGATAGTGCGCCTCGGCATAATCGAGTCCGCGCATCAGGTCGACATAGGGTTTGCCGCCCCAGTCACCATTCACGCCATCGACAAACGCCTGTCCGTAGCCCGTCGAGCCACGCGGATTGACCATCACGACGACATATCCATTCGCAGCGAACAACTCGGCGTTCCAGCGATAGCTCCAGCTGTCTCCCCACGCTCCCTGCGGTCCTCCATGGATCAGGAACTTGACGGGATACTTTTTGGACGCATCGAACCCCGGCGGCTTAATGAGGAAGCCTTGCACTTGGACTTTGCCAATCGAGGGAAACCAGAATGATTCCAGTTTTGATAGATCGAGTTCATTCAGAATGGCATCGTTGAGGTGGGTGAGCGCCTCGGCAAACCCGCGGCCGCCGGGGCACTCGGTGCCGCACTCGCTTTCATGCCATTCATAGTTAACCTTCATAACTTCCGCTGGACGACGTGCCGTCATTTGCGACAGAACAACGGTCTTGCCGTCACTGAGCGGGTGAATATCGCCGAACTCGCCTTGATCGAGAAGCTCCAAATGCTTACCATTCAAAGTTGCTACGAATATTGGCTCTTCGCCTTTATCTCCGGACGTGAAGTAAATCCTCTGCGAATCCGGGCTCCATGCAAACTCATCCACCCAGCGATCGAAATTCGGCAGCGGCTCCTTGATCTGCTTGGTCGCCCGGTCATAAATCACCAGTCGGAATTTGTCGCTCTCATATCCGGCGCGCTCCTGCGAGCGCCACGCGATGTACTTCCCATCCGGAGAATAAGCCGGTGAATGATCTCCGCCCGCAGCAGTCGAAATTTTCACAGGCTTGGCGTTCGGATCGTCCAGTCGCAGCGTGAAAATATCGGAGTTCGTGCTGATCGCCGGAACCGTGTCGAGGTTCTCCTCGAACGCAATCTCCTTCCCGTCGGGCGAAAACCCGTATCCATCCGGACCCCCCAGTGAAAATGGCGGGACTTCATGCTCATCTCCCGGATTCAAATCGCGAGGCGCGCCACCATCCACACTCACCAGAAACAGATGGCTTCGCTTGTCTCCTGTAAACGCGTTCCAGTGACGATAGAGCAGATGCGTGAACACCTGTGCCTTCACCTTCGATTCTGCCTTCTCCTCGTCGCGCTTCTTATTGCAACCGTCATCGTTACAATCCGGATATACCGCCGACACAAACAGAATCTGCTTGCCATCGGGAGACCATGTCGCTCCGTCCGTCTCTGTACTTAGCGAGATCAGCTTGTGAGGCTCGCCAATCGTGCCTGCTGCCGTGTTGAAATCGGCCAGCCAGATCTGCTGGCCCCCATCCCGCGTGCTCTCGAATAGTACCTGCTTCCCCTCCGGTGAAAATCTTCCCCGACTTTCACCCGCGAGCGACGCGGTCAGGGCGCGCCCTTCGCCTCCTGCCGTCGGCACAATCCAAAGGTGCGAGGTACGCGTGTTCTTGCCAAGATCGACATCTGTCGCCGAAAACATCACCCATCTGCCATCCGGAGATACAGCGATGTCGCCGAGCCGCCGCATCTTCATCAAGTCTTCGAAGGTCATCGGCCGGCGCGCCTGCCCCAGCACCATCGCGGACAAGCTCAACAGACACATCATCAGCAAAAAAGCCGCAATCCGGCTACGCGCCATTCCGCTCCTCGTTCTCAGGCTACCTTGCGCGCCTGCACCGTCGCAGATCACCGTCCATATTACTTAGCCGGATGCATTACTGCGAGAACACTTCGCCGGCTACTGACACCTCGTTCGTCGCGACATCCACCGGCATCTCAATCGCCACAGCCGCGCCGTGCGGCTGCAGATTAAAAGCGGAGATCTCGCCTCCATGCTCGCGAACGATCGAATAGCACAAGCTCAGGCCCAGCCCTGTGCCTTCCCCCGGCTTCTTGGTCGTAAAAAAAGGATCGAAGACCCGATTGGGATGGGGAAAGCCCGGCCCAGTGTCTGAAATTGCCACTTGCACTCGGTCCGGGGTAGCCGTCGCGCTGATCCGTATCTTCTTTTCCTGTGTCGTGGGCGAACCCTGCAATGCGGTTGCTGCATTGCTGATGATCTGCAGGAAAACCTGCCGCATCTGGTCACCATTTGCCCGAATCCTGGGCAGATTCCTGGTAATCACAACTTCCAGTTCTATTCCCACCCGTTCGAGCTCGGGCTTTCGCAGCATGCCAATATCGATCAGTATTTGCTCCACTGAGATTGAGGTCTGCTCGCTTGGCGAGGATTTCCAGAATCGCGTCAGGCTCTCGATCGTATGCTTCATTCGCTGGGACTCGCTGCGTATGACCGCGACATTTCGTCGGGTTGCATCGTCCACGCCGCTCTCTTCAATGAGTTCCGCATATCCCATCACGACAGTGAGCGGATTGTTCAACTCATGCGCTACTCCGCCGGCAAGCTGTCCCAGCCCGGCCAGCTTCTCCGACTGCGCCACGCGGCGCAACAGCAAGTTGTTTTCGTGCACCGCAGTCAACCGCGCCATTAGCAACTCCAGCGGCAGCAGATCTTCGGAGGCCAGCGATTCGTCCGGCGCCTTCAGGCCGTTCAACAGAAGCACGCCGTGGAGACCCGCACCCGGCGTCCCCATCGGAATCGCATGCGCCCGGACAAAGCCCAGCTGTTCCAGGTCGTCCCCTGGCGCCATAAATGGGCGCAGGTCCAACACAGCATTGCTGCCGTTTTCCACAGAATGGTTGCGGTTCCGGAAGACTTCCAGGTTCTCCGGCGTCAAACGCTGCCCCATCGCATCCAGGGCCCCTGCGAGGGCACCCTCCATTCCAGCCCGCCCCACAAGGCGGAACTGCTGGTCGACGCTCCTGAGCAGAATCGCCGCCTGCGCAAACCGGCTGGCCTCGGAGATCACCTCGCACACGTGGTCGAAATCAGTCCCAAAATCCCGATTCGGAGAGGCCAGAACAGTCAGCTTCGAGTATTGCTCCATCTCAGCGCGCACTCGACGGTCCCGCTTCTGCGCCGTCTCGTTCCGGATCAATTCGTCCTCCGTGACCAGCACGATCATCCCCACCGCCGTCACCACCTTCATCAGGTTGACCGCCCGCAGATAAAGAAGCCAAAGGGGATCGCCCTGGTGCAGCAGGAAGTCCACAACCATCGGGGAGCTCCAGATCAGCAGTCCTGCCGCAGTGAAAATCACTCCCGGACTCCACCTGCGGTAGGTCACCAGCACCAGCACGGCCGTCATCAGGCTGATTCCGCTGTGCGCCAGGCGCAGCACCAGATCGTATTCGCCTATGAGGGCCAGGTAAATGCAGAGACCGCCCAGACTTAGCGCGACGGATAGCGCGAACCAACGCGGCAGATAGTGCTTCTGCGCGCTCCAATGCACGGCGACAACCACCGCCGCGATTAAGCTCACGCAGTCGATGATCCGCAAAAAGATTCCCGGCGAAGGATGGAGCGACGTGAGTACCGAAAACAGCGTCAGCGGCAGGGCCAGACCCACGAGGTGAAGAACCTCGGTCTTACCTTTGATAAAAATCGGCGACAGCGACCCCAGAAGCATGAGCGCAGCCAAGGCCATGGCTGTATTGGAAACCGCCAGTCCCACCCCGTGTCTGCCATGCGCACTGGCCTGCAAGGCCAGCCGCGTGATCGCCAGCGTCCACCCAATCAGCCATAAGAGAGTGCGCGGAGTCCTCGAGCGCGCATACAGAGCGGCGAACACGGCCACCAGGATGCTGAGCAGAGCAAGAGTCGGAACGCGATAGTATTCGTCCATTGCACCAAGAAGAGGCGAAGACACAGTTTACTCCTGGCGCACCCTGACGGAATAACGGCCATCGCGACAGTGGTGCAAGTTGGGTGGCCTTTTTTGCCTCCACCTGCGTCTATTCGTATTAGGATCGTTTATATCGGGATAGGTTCCAGAGGACACTCCTTTGCCCGCAGTTCATCATCTACGCGTTCCGGCCCCCCGTATCCTGGGCCGAACTAGTCTCTTCGGCCTTGCATTTCTTGCTTTCGTACTCTCCGCGCGCGGCCAGGTTTCCTACACTTCCATGCCGCTCGACCAGGGCTTCGGTCCGCTCGATACCTCTGCGCCCGCGATCCCCGCGCAGCAGATTATCGACGAATTCACGGCCAAGGAGAGCGTCTTTCGGCGAGCAATGGCCAACTACCTCTACGAGCGCAGCGTAAAGGTTGAGACCCTCGACGACGACAACAAAGTCGACGGACAATACTTCCAGGTCACCGACATCTCCTTCGACCCCACTGGAAAGCGCTTCGAACACGTCGTCCTTGCGCCGGCCAACACGCTGGAGCGCATCATGATGTCGCCCGCGGACTTTCAGGACATCGAACAGCGCCTGCCCTTTGTCCTGACCAAAGAGGACGTTGGCCAATACGACCTGACCTACCTGGGCAAGCAGAAGGTCGACGAGCTCGACACCTACGTTTTCGATGTGAAGCCTAAGGTCATCGAGAAGAATAAGCGGTACTTCCAGGGCCGCATCTGGGTCGAGCAGCACGACCTTCAAATCGTCGTCACCAATGGAAAGAACGTCCCCGACGACACACGCAAGGGACACGAGGATCTGTCGCCTCCCTTCACCACCTACCGTGAGCAGATCGACGGCAAGTACTGGTTCCCGGTCTACACGAAGGGCGAGGGCATCCTGCACTTCTCGGCCGGCACAGGCTATCTGAGTTCAGACGTCCACATCCGCGAAACCTTGAAGTACACGGACTACAAGCAGTACCACTCCAACATCCGCGTGCTCTACGAGGGGCAAGACATCAGCAACGGCACCAATCCGGGGCAGCAGGCCCCGCCGCCCGCGAAGCCGCAATAATCTGCGCGAATCCGGGATTAAGCACCGCGGCTCACCAGGTTCGTTTTGGAGCGAGCGCCAATGGATCGCACCGCCCTTGGTTCCGTTATCCTCCGTGCACTTCTTCTCTTGTCTCTTCCCCTGAACGCGTGGGCGCAGGACCAACATGTCCACGGTGTTTGGCTATGGAAAACTGTGTCTTTATTGGCCGATCCGCATGGACCTGACACCTTGCGTGAATTTTGCCGGATCGAAGGCATCAACGAGGTGTACTTTTCGTTTTCCAAGGTTTCGAAAGATCCTCAACTCGCCGGCCTTGTCCATACACTTCACAAATCAAGCATTCGCGTCGAGGCCCTTCTATCGAGCAACGACGCCGACGAACTAGGCTCGCATCGTGAAAAACTGCTAAATGAAGTCCGCGACGTCATCGAATTCAATGGGAGCCACCCTAAAGATCCCTTTGACGGCATTCATCTCGACATAGAGCCGCAGCAACGACCGGAAAACAAGGGGCCGGGCAACCTCAATTTTCTGCCCGGCCTGGTTGACGCATACCGAGCTGTGCGCCATCTGGCCGAGCCCACCCACCTCACCATCAATGCCGATATTCAGATCAAACTTCTCAAGGGTAACCTCGATCAGCGGCGGAGCCTTCTTACATCCCTGCCACGCTTCACCCTCATGCTCTACGAGCTCAGCAGCCCCAACGATGGACAGTCCTCCGAACAAAAGGAAGAAAAACTCCGCAGGGAGAGCGAGAAATTTATGGGGATGGCCTACCAGGGACTTAGCGCTCCCAGGCTGGCGAAGATGGCCATCGGCCTGCGCACCCCCGACTACGATCAGCTGATGTCGCGCATGCTGAAGACGCTGGACGACACCCTCCGCAGCAACCCGCACTATCTCGGGTGGGCCTGGCACTCCTATAACAACTAGGGTATAGAGGATAGGGGGGGTGTAGAAAAGCATCGCTTGCCGGCAAAGATCTCCAGCAGCCGCGCTGCCAGCATCTGGCTTCCATAGGGGTCCTCCAAGATTTGGTCCATCCTCGTGAAGTTCGATTCCGCCAGCTCTGGACTTGCCTCTTTTAAAGCCGCCCGCAGCTCTGGAATCACCTCCGACGGCAGGCGCGCGTGCGGACCGCAGGAAGGTGGACTGTCTACATCGATGAGCAGTAACACCCCGGTGTCAACAGGTCGAAATAGAAACCCGAGGAGAAACCGCAGTTGGTGTTACTCCGTCACTACGGCCTTGACCAGGTTTCGCGGAGCGTCGACATTCACGCCGTGCTGAATAGCTGTGAAGTATGCAAACAGCTGCAAGGGCACGACTTCAAGCAACGGTAGTAGAAACTCATTCACAGCCGGCACGGCCACCGAGTAGTTGCTTAGTTCCGCCGCTTCTAGGTCGCCTTCCGTCGTGACGGAAAAGATGGTCGCACCCTGCGCACGCATGTCGCGCATCAGTTGTACTGTCTTCTGGTAACGCAGAACCGAATCCGGATCGGATTCGTCGCGCGTTGCCAGGACCACCAGCGGTGAATCGGCACCCACCAGCGCGTTGGGTCCGTGCTTGAGTTCGCCCGCTGGATATCCCTCCGCCTGAATATAAGCCGATTCCTTCAGTTTCAGCGCACCTTCGCGTGCAATCGCATAATGAACGGCGCGGCCAAGGTAAAGGAAGCCGCGCGCCGAATGAGTTTCCCTGGCGACCTCATGGATTCGATCCTCCCATTGCTCTAAGGACGACGCGAGCAGGCCAGGCAGGCGCTCCAGTTGTTCAAGGTGCGCCGACACGGTCTGCGCTGTCATCCGTCCGCCAAGCCGCGCCAGGTAAAGAGTAAGGAGGTAGAGAACGCTCAGTTGCGTGGTGAAGCTCTTTGTCGCGGGAATTGCCGTTTCCTTGCCGGCAATCGTCGGTAAGGACGAATCGGCTTCGCGGGCCATTGTCGACTCGGCATTGTTCGTGATCGCGACCGTCGCCAGCCCGCGCGACTTGGCCTCGCGCAAAGCAGCCAGTGTATCGGCGGTCTCTCCTGACTGCGAAATCACCAGGACACCGGGGTCATGCAGCGTGTGTGTCGAGCGATAGCAATATTCGCTTGCGTATTCCACATCCACGGCGAGGCCTGCGAAGTCCTCAAGCATGATTTCGCCGGCTAGCCCGGCATGGCGGCTCGAACCGCTGGCGGCAATCACCAGCCGCTGGCGGCCGCGAAGAATGTCCGCGATGCACGGAAACGACTCGGCGCTCAACGAACCACCTGGAGCATAGCGGGTAATCGTCGCCACAAGCGCGCCGGGTTGCTCGTAAATTTCCTGGAGCATCGCGTGCGGGTAGGTACGGGGCATGCGTTCTTTTTCCTCTATCACTTTTATCCTCCTCGCGCGCCCTGTTACTCGCGCGGGGAGTCTTCAAGAAAGTTACCATGATGTATAGACAACTGTACGGAGTTGCAAGTACAAGAGTGTCAGGTGCCCTTATTCGCTCCGCGAGACCTGGCGTACTCGGGGATCGTCAAATGCCTGGTTGGACAGCGTCAGCAGAGCGGTACACACCGGGCCTATCGGCTCATTGGCAAAATCAGGCATGGATAGCCTTTACAAAGCGCGCGGTAATCGCCTCGGGACGCGTGATTGCCGACCCTACGACCACTGCGTGTGCACCCAGATCCAGGGCCCGCCGCACCTCTTCCGGCTGAGAAATGTGCCCTTCCACGATCAAAGGGACGCGAAGGCTTTGGATCAGCCGTTCGACCAGTTTCCAATTGACGGATCGAAATTGCGCCGTTTCCGGCGTAAATCCATAAAGGGTAGTGGCAACTGCATCCGCGCCGGCCTCCTGGGCGGCCAATGCATCCTCGAGAGTCGCGATGTCGGCCAGCACAGGCTTGCATATCTCTCCGTGAATGCGACGAATCAACTGCGGCCAGGGCTCGGCGGCAGCCAGCCTGTTTGTGGTGCAATCGAGCGCAATGATGTCCGCGCCCGCGTCGGATATCGAAATCGCTGCGGCAAAATCCGGAGTAATCGAAACTTCGCCGCCGATCTTGCGCTTCAGTATGCCGATAATCGGTACATCTGTCTCTTGCCGAAAGGCTTCGATATTTTCGACGCCGTTGGCTCGCAATCCTCCGGCTCCACCGCGCACGGCAGAAATGGCCATGCGCCGCAGAGTGTCTACATTGTCGAGAGGATCGCCGGGAGGCGCCTGGCAGGAAACAATCAACGTTCCATGAAGCGAATCTGGAATCACGGCAAGCCAAACCTTCCATTTGAAAGAGTCTATTCCGCAAATCCTGAGGATAAGGCATTTGGCTGGTCAGAACATTCGCCTCATCCAGCAGTGCGTGGTTTCGCAAAGCGCGGAAAATATTATCCGGCGCGATCCGTTGAAGGACCGCCAAAAAAGTTGAGGAACGAGGAGCGTACGTGCCGAAGAGCAACCTTGATAGCCGTCAGCGAAACGAATCAGTAGTGCAGCCGCTTGATAAGAATGGATTCATTCCCCTGTATTTCCAGATTCAGCGTGCCCTGATGGAGAAGATCCAGTCAGGCGAGCTGTCGGAGGGCGACCCGCTGGCGTCGGAAGAGGAACTTTCCCGTGCTTACCAAGTGAGCCGTATGACTGCGCGCCAGGCGCTGCACGGTCTCAAGACACACGGATATGCCTTCAGCGAAAAGGGCCGCGGAACTTTCGTCAGCCGCCCGAAGCTCGAAAAAAATATTCTTCACCTGCAGGGTTTTACCGAGGACATGCGGCAACGTGGGATGAAACCGAGTTCCCAACTGCTCGAGCAAGTCGTCATTTCGGTGACGGAAGATCTCATGGAGAAGTTGAAACTTGACTCTTCCGAAAAGGTCATGCGACTGCGACGGCTGCGTCTGGCCGACGGCATTCCCATGGCCATCGAGGAGTCGCATATCCCGTTGCGCCAGTTCCCCGGGCTCGACCGCATTGATTTCGCAAAGCAGTCCCTGTATCACACTCTGCGCGAGCGCTACGGTGTGCGCGTCGGCTATGCCGACGAGATCCTCGAGGCACTTCCGGCCACACGCGAGGAATCCGAACTGCTCACCATCCCCAGAAAGGCAAGCGTCCTCTCCATCAGCCGCATCATTCTCACCACGCAGGAATCACCCGTCGAAGCGGCGTGCTCCCGTTATCGTGGTGACCGCTATCGCGCATCGATCCGCGTTCCAGTGACGACGATTGAATAGACGTCCACGATCGCAATTTAGTAACAATAGTTCCTAAAGATGAAACTCTGGGACGCAATTGTGGTGGGCGCCGGACCCGGCGGTTGTGCTGCCGCTTATGATCTCGCGCTAGCGGGCCGCGAAGTGTTGTTACTGGATCGAGCCGAGTTTCCCCGGCAAAAGGCCTGCGCCGGTGGCCTCACCCTTAAGGCCGTAAAAGCTCTTCGATATTCGATCGAGCCCGTGGTTCGTCACCATATTGCTCGCATGCGCGTAAAGCGCGACGCCAATCAGTCGATTGTCCTTCGCCGGCGCTCTCCCTATTGCATCATGACCGTCCGGCAAGAGCTGGACGATTATTGTTTTCGCCAGACCCTCGCCGCGGGGGCAGAATATCGGCGCATTCGCACTTTCACCGCGATTACTGAGGATACGTCAGGGGTCACCATCATTGCCGATGGCCACGCTCTCAGGGCTCGGTTCCTCATAGGCGCCGATGGAGTTCACAGCCAGGTACGGCACCTCACCGGTAGTGGCGACGGCTGGTTCTGGCGCGCCTTTGCACTTGAAGCCACCGTGCCGCTACCGAATGCCGCCGAGCACGAACTCGTCTTTGATTTCGCGCCAGTTCGCGATGGATATGGATGGATATTCCCCAAGGGGGATCACATCAATATCGGACTCTACTCCTATGCAAGCGAAGAGAAAATCGACCGAACCCGTCTTGCCTCATATATTCGTGACCACTGCGGGAACGCATCTGCCACGGAAGTTATAGGCCAGTTTGCGGGCTTCGGCGCAGCGAGACACGAAATCGCGGCGACCAGAATCTTCCTTGTTGGCGACGCTGGCGGATTCGTTGACCCGCTCACAGGTGAGGGCATCTACTTTGCGATTGCGAGCGGACAAGCGGCTGCTGCTGCGATTAAATCCGAGTTGGGTTCAGACGTCCCGGCCCATCTGCATTTCACGCAGGGTACCGCGAAGCTCCGTGCGGAACTTGCCATTTCCACTTCGGCAGCGCGTTGGTTCTATGGAAATCTCGACCAGGGGTGCCGCCTTCTCTCAATACCGATGCTCCGTGCCGCAGCCCTGAATGCGTTCGCCAACGGACTCGGCCTTTCCAGACTTGCGGCGCATGCAAAAAAGCTTGTGCGACTCACCTCGTCTCGTGAAAATCTAATCCTCAATCGTCATGAACTGTAGACAACTCCGCAAAACGCGCTAATATGGTTTTTCGATTCGACGGCGCAATTTTCTCGGCTCTGTAGCAAAGGCACTGGAACCTTGATCGTGAAAGGACCAGAATGATGCTTCCTGAGTGGCTTCGGGTAGGGCGGATTGCAGGGTTCGTGTTCCTTCTCGCCATGTTTCTGTCGAGCTATGCTTTCGCCGAGGGCCCACAGTCCACACCCAGCATCTTTGCACCAACCTCGACTCCCGCTATCGATATCCACCATCTCTCGTTGTTTGTCCTTGAGATCACCGGTGCAATCTTCGTCGTCGTTGCCAGTCTCCTGACCTACGTCATCATTCGCTTTCGTGCGGGCAATGCCGAGGATGATCGCGAGCCCGCGCAAATCTACGGCAGCAACCAGGTCGAATTGGCCTGGACCGTCATTCCTGTGCTCATTGTGGTCGTCCTTTTCCTCACGACCGCACGCGTGATCTTCGCTATCCAGGACGCCCCAATGCCCCAGGCAGCGCTGGAAGTCACCGTCATCGGACACCAGTTCTGGTGGGAGTACCGCTATCCAAAACAGGGCCTCGTCGTGGCAAACGAGCTGCACGTTCCCTTAAGCGACGCGAAACAGCCCACACCAACCCATTTGAAACTGCTTTCGGCAGACGCCGATCACAGTTTCTGGGTTCCGCAGTTAATGGGAAAAATAGACCTTATTCCAAATCACCCGAACGAAATGTGGATTAACCCGCTGACAAGTGGCCTCTACGTGGGGCAGTGCGCGCAGTTCTGTGGAGTCCAACATGCCAATATGCTGCTGCGAGTCTATGTAGATACTCCGGAGCAATTTGCGGCCTGGGTAAATAACCAGGCGAAGCCAGGGATGCAGGATCCGTCGGTCGCGGAAGGAAGGCGAGTTTTTGAGACAGAAGCCTGCATGAACTGCCACACCGTCCAAGGCACCGCCGCCACCGGCAGATTTGGCCCCGATTTGACCCATCTGATGAGTCGCGACACACTTGCTTCGGGTGAAATCCCGAATACCAGAGACAATTTGCGGCAATGGATTAAGAGCCCTGACAGTTTCAAGCCCGGCGCCTTAATGCCGGCCATGCAGTTGAGCGACAGCCAACTCGACCAGGTCACCACTTATCTGGAAACGCTGAAATAGGGAAAACGATGGCGGACCGCACACTTCCGATCGATGGCTCGCTGGACTTGACGCCGCCACGCGAGGGCGAAAGCACGTGGCTCGAAACCCTGCACTCGTGGGTCATCACGGTCGACCACAAGAAACTCGGCCTGATGTACATGATGCTGGCCATCTTCTTCCTTCTGGTCGGCGGCGGCGAGGTTCTCTTTATCCGCATTCAGCTTGCGGTGCCGAACAACCATTTTATTTCACCGCAGGTCTTCAATCGCCTTTTCACGATGCACGGAACCACCATGGTTTTCCTGGTGGGCATGCCGCTGGTCTTTGCCTGGGCGAACTACATGATTCCGCTGCAGATTGGCGCTCGCGACATGGCATTTCCGCGTCTTAACGCCTTCAGTTTCTGGCTGACTGCTTTTGGCGCTTTATTTCTCTATTTCAGCTTTCTCGGCGGTGCCGGACTGTACGGCGTCGGTAACGCGCCGGACGTCACATGGTGGGCCTATGCACCCTTGACTGCGCGAGCCTTCTCTCCCGGAAACGCCACCGATTACTGGGCGCTCGCGCTTCTCGTGACCGGATTCGGAACCCTTGGCGGTGCAATCAATATCATCGCCACGGCCCTCTCCATGCGGTGCAAAGGCATGACGCTCATGCGTATGCCGCTCTTCACATGGCTCCTGGTCGTGGACAGTGGACTACTGCTGATCACCATCACACCGCTCACTGCCGCGCAGGTGATGTTGATGCTCGACCGATACCTGGGGTCCCATTTCTTCGACACTCAGGCCGGTGGTCAGGCCTATCTGTGGATGCATTTCTTCTGGATCTTCGGCCACCCAGAAGTCTACGTGCTGGTTTTCCCAGCCTTCGCGATCTCCAGTGAAGTTATCCCCGTCTTCTCGCGCAAGGCGATCTTTGGATATCCCGCAATGGTCGCGGCTTCCGTGGGCATCGCCTTTGTGAGCCTTGGAGTATGGGCTCACCACATGTTCACGGTCGGCATGACATCGGCGGGAAACGCGTTTTTCGCACTTTCGACGATGCTGGTAGGTATCCCGACAGGCATCAAGATCTTCAACTGGGTCGCCACCATGTGGGGCGGCAAAATACGCTTTGCGACCCCAATGCTTTTCTGCACTGCGTTCCTTTTCCAGTTTCTAACCGCAGGCCTCACTGGCATCATGCTCTCCGTAGCGCCATGGAACTGGCAGCTCCACGGTTCCTATTTCGTCATTGCACACTTCCACTACATCCTGGTGGGCGCCATCGTCTTCAACGTCTTCGCCGGGATCTACTATTGGTTCCCCAAGGCGACGGGCCGCATGATGAACGAAACGCTGGGAAAATGGCACTTCTGGCTCTTCTTCATCGGATTTCACGTCACCTTCGACACCATGCACTTTCTTGGCTTCGAAGGCATGCCCCGCTGGATCTACACCTATCCCGCCGACCGGGGGTGGGACCACTTGAACCTTGTCGTCTCGATCGGAGGCCTGATCCAGGGTGTCGCGGTGCTTATCTTCGCCTACAACCTGATCTCGTCGCTCTTAAAAGGCACGATTGCCGGCAATGATCCCTGGGATGCGTGGACGCTCGAATGGTCTACTGCCTCTCCCCCGCCGGCATATAACTTCGCCACCGATCCCGTGGTGCACAGCCGCCGTCCCCTGTGGGACGTAAAGCACCCGGAAGATCCTGACTGGAAGTACGAATGATGAACGACTGGACAGACCTCAAATGAGCGCGATACCTCTGGTTCCCGGCGGACATGAGCAGACGTGGCATCTGCCCTCTCGCGGCAGAGTCGGCATGTATTGCCTCATCATTGGCGAATGTGCCATTTTCACCATCTTCGTCGTCGCCTATGTGTTTTACAT
>JABCZC010000074.1 GCA_013289875.1 Acidobacteriota bacterium
GCGAAGCACGCAACGCGTGCGGAGTCGAAGGACCTGCTGTTTCCCAACCGGGCAACGACAAACGTTCCTGCCGTCCCCGTATCGCCCGTGCCTCCGCACTGCTCTCCGGGTCCACCAGCCGCGACCCCCTCAACCGCCCCTGGTCGGTTGCCGAATACACCTTTGGAGACGCCATCCGCCGCCACGAAGCCCAATACGCCGCCCGCGCCGCGGCAGCCCTCGCCGTGGGCATCGAACCGCCGCCCTACGAGCCTTACATCACGGGACTGCTCCGCCCCGGCACCCCCGAACACGACGAAGACCAGCAGATGCAGCAACACAGCAGCGAATATTGGTCTGAGCACTTCCGCAAACAGATCGCCGAGCGCCCCGACATCCAGCGATACCTCGACGAAGAGGCCGCTAACGACGCCGCCAGGGCAACTGCGGACTAAGCGAAAGTCCAGTCGGCTGAGTATTTTCAGCGAAACAGGCTTCGCTGCTACGATTGCTCTTATGGTTCAAGAGCATGATAAGAATTCCCGTGATACGCATTCCCCGACGAGGAATTCATGAAGGCATTGGTAAAGAGCCGCGGCCAACGCGGACTATGGCTGGAGGAGATCGCAGAACCCACCATCGGCATCAATGACGTGCTGATTCGTGTGCGCCACACCGGTATCTGCGGAACCGACGTTCACATCTATCAATGGGACGAGTGGGCACAGAAGACCATCCCTGTACCGATGGCCATCGGGCATGAATTCGCCGGAGAGATTGTCGAGGTTGGATCGAACGTCAACGACTTCTATCCCGGCGATATCGTGAGCGGTGAGGGCCATGTCACCTGCGGGCGCTGCCGCAATTGTCTCGCAGGGCGGCGTCATCTCTGCGCGTACACGTCAGGCGTGGGCGTCAATCGCCCCGGAGCCTTCGCAGAATTTATCGCGCTGCCGATGACCAATATCTGGCGGCACGATCCCGGCATCAATCAGGAAGTCGCAGCCATCTTCGATCCTTTTGGCAACGCAGTGCACACCGCTCTCTCATTCCCGGTGCTCGGCGAAGACGTATTGATTACCGGCGCCGGCCCGATCGGAATCATGACAATTCCAGTCGTCAGGCATGCCGGTGCACGCCACGTAGTGATCAGCGATGTAAATCCCTTCCGCCTCGAATTGGCGCGAAAAATGGGCGCAACCCTCGCTGTGAACACGCAGGAAATGCCTCTCGCAGAAGTACAAAAGCAACTCCAGATGCGGGAAGGTTTCGATGTGGGATTGGAAATGTCCGGCAATTCTGCTGCCATGCAGGAGATGGTCGCGAATATGAGTCATGGCGCAAAGATCGCCATGCTTGGAATTCCCGCGAAGCCCATGTCGATCGATTGGCGGGCGGTCATCTTCAATATGCTGACCATCAAAGGCATCTACGGGCGGGAGATGTACGAGACCTGGTACAAAATGACCGTCATGATCGAATCCGGTCTCGACATTTCACCTGTGATCACCCACCGTTTCAGCTATCGCGACTTTCAGGCGGGATTCGACGCCATGATCTCAGGCCAGACGGGGAAGGTCATTTTGGACTGGACGCACGTTGCCTGAGACGTTGTCGCCAACAAGCCTTCCACTACGCCATCGCGGCGTACTTGAACGGCCTCAGTCCATGGCTCTTCCAGAAGTACGCCAGAATGATCACGCTTGCGATCGCTGCATAGGCGCACCATAGAGAAGTGAAGGCGTACCGCTTCACCGCCATCACCACCAGCAGAATCGCCAGATTCGCCAAGCCGAAAATCACCATGGCATTGATCTTCGAGAATAGGAGCGAGCCGCACGTTGCGATCACATACAGAACCGCAACGGCTGTATTGTTCGTCGCGGGATTGATGTACACGATGCTGTTGGCCTTGATGAAGGTCTGCGTTGGATAGGCTGCCAGCGCCCAGAGTATATAAAGTCCCGTCAGGCACCCCACCGCCAGGAACGGCAGCATACGTCTGCGGCTCCTGGCGTCAGGCTCGAACAGCAGCACGCTGAGCGGCAGCAGAAAGGGGAGCAGTCCCTGGGCGTACAGCATGAACGCCGCCGACATGGCGTGCGTCACCCCGGGCGACAGCACACCGTCCAGCCCCAGCCATACGAATCCCTCGGTGAACTGATGAATGGCAAAGAGCGTCGGCAGCGACGCAAAAAGCAGTTCGCGCCGATGCTTCACTCTCGTCAGGGTCATGACTCCGATCGCGCCCAGAACTCCGCTGCCCGTAAAATTTGCCGCCGCCGAAAAACACACGTCGCCTTGCCTCGCTGTCAACTCATCATAGCCGCGCCGATATTCAACGCAAGATCAACTCGGCACCACGCCGGTAATATCCCGAGCCTCGAGCACCTGCTTCGGATATCCGTCCCTCGCCACTGCCAGCATCGCCCGCCCCAGCTGCTCCGTCGTCGTTATGGTGCGCGGGAAGATTGCCCGCAATGCCGGAAACAGCGGTCCCAGCACGACGTAAAAGACCCGGTAGACCTTCGTCCTCGACTGGATTCCGTGCAGCGGCTGGATAAATCCGGGGCGAAACATGTATGCCGCCTTGAACGGCAGCGCCAGCAGAGCATTCTCCGTCCGGCCCTTCACCCGTGCCCACATCGTGCGCCCCTTTTCGGTACTGTCCGTCCCCGAGCCCGAAACATAGATGAACGTCATTCCCGGATTGAGCTTCACCAGCGTCTGCGCGGCGGCCAGAGTAAATCCGTACGTCACTCGCTCGTATGCCTCCTCCGTCATGCCGGCCGAGGTCACTCCCAGGCAAAAGAAGCACGCATAAAAGCCCTGCAATTCAGCCTCGACGCCGGAAAAATCCAGGAAGTCATCGTGAACAAGCTCGCGCATCTTCTCGTGCCTCTGCCCCGTCGGCTTGCGCACGATGGACAGCACCCGATTCACATCCGGGTCCAGGAGGCACTCCCGGAGCACTCCCTGCCCGATCATTCCCGATGTGCCAAAAAGAACAATATTCATGTCGTACATCATTGCAGGAAAAGGCCTATACGTCGTATACCTCTGTGCTAGACGATGTACCCGGCGACTGGTTCGCCTGGCTGGATCTGGCCTTAGGTGTCCTACTCTTTCTGCCGCTCGGCCGCAACGAATCCTATTGGTGTCCGCCCCGCTGTATCCAGTTGTATCCAAATGGATCAAAACGTTCGCTCTGCCGCGTCATAAGCTTGAAATTTATTTGTCATTACGGAACGAAGTTCTGCGGAGAGGGCTCAACCCCCTTGCCAACCCCGTTAAATCGCGCCATGCTTATTGCACCATGCTGGAGGCCCTATGAGCGGCTTCACGTGCACGAAGCGATTTTCATTGAGAATCCTCAGGCCCGCGTTATTCTCCCCGGTCATCCTTGCGTTATCCATCCTGCCCGCGGCAGCACAGGTCTTCACCGTCACGCCCGAAGGCATCGACGGTAAATACCTCGACTTCCAGCCCACAAACATCGCGATATCAACCGTGCCGCTTACCAATCACAACCGTGAGGATCTGCTCCGCTTCCTCCAGTCCGAGCAGGGCTTCGCCATGCGCCCGTTACCCATCAGCACGATCACTCTTAAAGCCAACGGGCCCATGCAGCCAAACGGCTCCGACTACGTCAACGCCATCCGCGAAAAAGGCCTGGCCGTCAAGGCGGGCGATCGCGTCGTCCTGACTGATATCAAGATCGAAAAGGACCGCATCCTCCTCGACTTCAACGGTGGTCCGGAACATAAGCACAAATGGCTGCGCCATATCTCCATCGGTATGGACCCGAACATGACGACGCCCGTCGTCGCCGATGAGCAACAGGCTCCATCCGGCACGCGCATCACCCTCATCTTTCCCAATGCCGTCCCCGACATGACGGGTATGCAGGTCGAAGCGCTGGTCAAGCCCATCGTCGATTTCAACCTCAAGACTCCCGTCCAGGCCTACTCCGATACATTGCCGCCCGCCTTGCGCAAATCCATCCTCGACCACCATGTGCTCGTGGGCATGAATAAGGACATGGTGATTGCCGCCCTCGGCCAGCCGAAGAACAAGATTCGCGAGACCGAAGGCCAGATGCCCTTTGAGGAGTGGATCTACGGCGAACCGCCGGATCCCGTGCAATTCGTCCGCATCAACGGCAACCGCGTGATCCGTCTTGAAATCGCCAAGGTGGGCGAGCCGCCCATTATCCGTACCGAAAATGAAATGGGTGATTACTGGAACACGCAGCCCAAGGAAAACGTCCGCATCGTCAAGCTCGGCGATCAGGCTCCGACCCAGCCTGGTGCCGAGACCGCTCCGCGCGCGGCCCCCAGTCTGAAAAATCCCGGCGAAAAACTGCCCGCCGATAGCCAGGCAAGCACGCCTCAAATGGGTCCGGTCCAATTCCCCAAGGACAATCCTCAGACCGCGGGCCAAACGACCACTCCGCCCGCCCAACAACCGGCCAGTCAGACGGGTAGCCAGAGTCAGACGAGCAGCCAGCCGAAATCCGCCCCAGCGCAGCCTCCAGCTGACTCTTCCGACCAGCCCGCGGCTACGTCGCCTCCGCCGCAGCAACCGCCACCCGCCGCGGCCCCGCTGCTTACTGCCGGGCGTCCCGCCGCGTAGTCGTGCGCCACAACCCGGCTCTCTATGATGTAAACTGGTACGAGTGTGTCCGATGTTCGTCGCGATCATCCCCATCACTCCTGCCTATCTCACCCGGATGATCCATCCCAGCCGATTCTGGATGTGGCAGAGGTAAAACGCGCGAAGTCCGGCCGCCATGCGCCTCTGTGTGAGAGCCCATAAATAGAAATTGTGAGGAGATAGCCTTCATGGCCAAGATTGCAAAGACCGCGAACCGTCAGAAAGTAATGGACACTACCAAGAGTACCGACTGCCCCAAGTGCAGCAAGCCCACCCGCATCGTCAAGCGGGTTAAGGACCGCGAGCGCGGCGTTCCCGGCGGAGTCTACATCTCCTGCTCGGCCTGCGACTTCTACGAAAAGCTCTAGCCCTTCAATCGCCGTCAATCGAAAAGCTCGGTCTCGCACCGGGCTTTTTCCTTGCAAATGAACGATATCCCGTCCAACGAATGGCTAACGGCTAATGGCTGCCCTTAGCACATCACCACCGCAGCCCCGTCAATCGTCTCCTGATAGACCGCATTCAGCGCAGCATTCACCTCTTCGAGAGGAAACAGCGTCGTCTTCGGCCGAATCCCGATCTCCTGCGCCACCTTGAGAAAATCCTTGGCATCTTCGCGCGTCATGTTTGCCACGCTGCGCAGCTGCCGTTCTCCCCATAGCAGGCTGTCGTAGTCGAACTGGGGCATGCGATCCAGATGGATCGCGTTGATCGCCACCACGCCGCCCTTGCGTAGCGCCGCGAGCGCGGCCAGCACCACATCGCCGCTCGGCGCAAAGGTCACCGCGCAATCAACCAGCTCGGGAGGCCGATCCAGCGCATCCCCCACCCACGTCGCGCCCAGCTCGCGCGCCATCTGCCGATGCGACTCACCTCTCGTCGCGACATACACCTCGCAGTTCCAGGCCTTTAACACCTCGATCGCCAGGTGTGCAGACGAACCAAACCCGAATAACCCCACGCGATCTCCATGCTCCACGCCCGCAACCCGCAAACTGCGAAAGCCGATAATCCCCGCGCACAGCAGCGGAGCCAGCTCCTCGGCCTTGGGCTCTTCCGGCAGCGGCGCGACAAAGTCCGCGCGCGCGACCGCATACTCCGCATATCCGCCATTCACCGTATAGCCAGTGAACACCGGATGATCGCACAGGTTCTCCATCCCCTTGCGGCACAGCAGGCAAGTGCCGTCCACGCCGCCCATCCACGAAACCCCGACTCGCTCGCCCAGCGTCGGAAGCCCCGCCGCAATGCCATCGCCCAGAGCTGCCACGCGGCCCACGATCTGGTGCCCAGGAATCACCTCGTCCCGCAGCGGTTTTAGCTCGCCCATCGTGATGTGCAGATCCGTCCTACAAACCCCGCAGGCCTCTACTCGCAGCAACACCTCGCCCAAACCCGGCTCAGGCACACCCCGCTCTTCGAGCACCAGCGGATTTTCACTCATCGGCTCCGGATGGTGAAGCACTGCAGCTCGCATCGTTCCGCTCACGACACTAACCTCTCAAGCCGCTCCCTCAACTCAGCCATCTCGCGCCGCAGATCAGCCACCTCGGCCTCCAGCTGTCCAATCCGATCATCGCTAGAAGTCGCCTCGACACCACTCCGCGCCATCTCTGCTGTCTCAACATCTCCCGACAGCAGATGCGCATACCGAGTCTCCTTGGTTCCCGGCTGCCTCGGAAGGGCCTTCGCCAGCGGAGACTCCCGCTGCATCAGCTTCTGTAGGGTCCCCAGCACGTCGTCGAGTTCTTCAAATCGATACATCCGCTCCGTGCGCCCGCGCAATTCACCCGGAGTCTGCGGCCCCCGCAGCAGCAGCACGCACAGCACCGCCACTTCGCCGCGCGTGAAGTTGAAGATCTCCTGCAGATGATGCTCATATTTCGTAACCCGGCTGTCTCCGCCGCGCCTGGGGCCGGCAAGTCTGTCGTCTTCCAGGCCATGCAGCGCCTGCCGCACGGCGTCTTCGTCGAGACTCATCACCGGCTCGCGATTGTTCTTCTGGTTGCACGCATTCACCAGCGCATTGAGCGACAGCGGATAGTACTCCGGAGTGGTAATCTCCTTTTCCACCAGCGCGCCCAGCACGCGTGCCTCCACCTCATTCAGCAAAATCGTCACGAATCCAGCCTTTCACCCCATGGTATCGCGCAGTAGCCGCGATACCGGGGACCCCACATCTGGATTTTCAGATGTGGGTTCACACCTACTGCTTCGCCGCTTTTTCCACCCCAGCCAGAATCCCGTCCAAACGAGGCCGGTCGTAATACCGCCCATCTGCCACGACTGCAGATATCTTCCGTGTATTCCGAATATCCGTCAGCGGATTCCCATCCAGTACCACCACGTCCGCCACATTACCCGGAGCCACCGCGCCCATATCGTCTCTACCCAGAAACTTCGCCGGATTGCTCGTCGCCGTCGCGAGCGCATCCATCGGAGAGAACCCTGCCTCGAAAAAGTTGGCCAGCTCATCATGCAGGCTGAACCCCGGCATCACATAAATCCCCGGAGCCGTGTCCGTCCCCGCCATGAACTCCACGCCGCCCTTGTGCAGCACGCCGATCATGTGCAGCATCTGCGCAATCTCCTGCTTCCGCAGGCTCACCGGATCGACCTTCACGCCCGGCATCATCTGGTCGTAAAACCGCTTCCACGTCACGTCGCGCCAGTAAGTCGGCACATACTTGTCCAGTGGCTGATGCGCAAAATCTACCTCATCCAGCAGCCCGCCCTGCCGATTCCACACCATCGTCGGAACCAGCCAGGTATGGCTCCGCGCCAGCAGTGCAATCAGCTCGTGACACTTCGCTTCGTCGTAGCTGCTCAGCAGCAGCTTCGTGTCCTCCGTCGCGCCCGCCAGCAGCTTGTCCTCCTGGCTCGAGCACCCCTCCAGAACCCCCATAAAGTGCTCGATACTCTTCTGCCCGAGCGCCACTGACTCCGTAATCTTGATGTGATCCGGCACATGCCCCACAAAGGGCAAATCCTGCTTGTGCGCCTCCTCCGCCGCAGCCACGTATGCATCGTGGGGAATCACCGACTGCACCTTGATGAAGTCCGCGCCCTGCGCCTTGAGCGAATTGACCGCCTTCACCGCATCCGCCGGAGTCATCACCGCAAGCGAGCTGGGAAAGCGCGTCTCTTTGCTGCCCGGCAGATAACCGTCCAGCATTGGACCGGACACGACCATCTGCGGCCCTACAATCTCGCCCGCCGCAATCTCTTTTCGCCACGCAAAGAGCACCGGCAGGTCCCCGCCCATGTCGCGAACGCCCGTCACCCCATTCGCCACAAAGAGAGGAAGAATAACCTCGCGTCCGCGTGGAAACCAGTCCCCGAACGCGCTGTGCACATGCATATCCCACAGCCCGGGAATCATGTATTTCCCCGAAGCATCAACGACCTTCGCCCATTCCGGAGCGGCGAATCCCGCCGCGCTCGTCACCGCCGTAATCCGTCCTTCGCGAATGACGACCGCCCGATCCTCCTCGACCGGCCCCGCTCCTGAATTTGCTCCGGGATTGATGACCGTGACATGCAGAAAGACCAGCATCCGCGAGCGCGGCACAGATTGCGCGCTCAGCAGGGAAGAAGCGGCAAGTAGAACCGCCAGGAGAAAAATTCGGTAGGGATGGCGCAGCATTAGGCGCGATTCTATCCGCGCGTTATGAGGCGTGCTAGTCTCCTGTCATTGATTTCTCATATAACCTTGTCATCTCTACAGTGAAGGCATCCCAAACGTCGGAAACAAGTCCTGCGTCCAAGTTGTAGACATAGCAATGCTCATTGCGTTATCGAAGTTCGGATACCAGCTCGGATAGGGTGGCTGGACATCCTGTTGTGCCGGGCTCCCAAAGCACAGCACAAATCCCCACTGATCGTTGAACTGAAACACGCTTGCAGCATCGGCGATCAGGCCTCCCTTTTGGCCGTAAAAGCTGCCGTCGCTGTTCAGGCTCGCGCTATCCAGACCATAGCCGGCTAGCGAGTTGGTCTTATTCAGATTCACCGCATTGGTCAGCATGTGTGTGATCGTCGCGCGCTTCATCGCTGGATTGTCATTCTTGTCGATCGCAATGGCTACGAGGCATGCCAGGTCGGTGGTTGCAGCCGAAATACCTTTGCCGCCCTGTGATACGGCAAGATCGAAGTCGCCGTATCCGGATGCAACCAGCGGCTGGGCGGGTGTCTGCTGACTCGGCAAAAGCTGTAAATCAGTCGTCTGGTAGCGAGCCTCATCCTGTAGCTGTGCGGAAATAAGATCGATCGCGCTTCGGATGCGCGTAATGCCCAGCGGCGGAAACAGATTCATCTGATACGCATCAACCGCGGAAGCGGCCCCGCACACTGCGGCGGCCACTCGTCCAAGCAGGTAATAGCCGCAGTTGTTATAAACCTGTGTTGTCCCTGGCGCGCTCTGCAGCAAAAGGCTCGCGATGTAGGAATCAACCATATCCTGCGTTACGGGAAGACTCTTCGTGATTCCCGCTGCTGCAAAGGCCTCGATAACTTCCATTCCGCCGCCCTCCGCGCCTGGAACAACGCCGCTTGTGTGTTCCAGAAGATCCCGAATCGTGATATTCCCAAAGTTAGGATCGATGGGCGCGCCGCCGCCAGGCTTCGTGAGGTTAAGGATGCTCTGCATGGTATCTGTCAGCGCCAGCTTGCCACGATCGATAAGTTGGAATATCGCGAACGCCGTGACAGTCTTGGACACGCTGGCCAGACGGAAACTCGTTGTTGGTTGAACCACAGGCCAGTCTGGTTCAGCCATCGTGTAGCCGCGCGCATAAACCAGCCGCGTTCCATGAACGATGGCGAGCGAGGCTTGTCGGGCCACCGGATACGCGACCATGATCTGCTGGACCGCGGCGTCAATCGCATCGTTCGCAATCGGACCTGTGGCAGTGAATTGTGTCGGTACGATGCTGGTGCTTTGATTAAACAGTGCGGCAAAGGTGGCTGATCCCGCGTCGGCGCCGGCTGCCTGCACGCACACTGGAAAGTAGTTCTGCGCTGTGTATAGGTCGAAGGCCGCCTGGTAGTCAGCAGGTGACATGTTATGGCGCGCCCAGTAGGGACCGACCTCGTTGGCGACAAAGAGGGACAGATATTGATTGTCGCCGTTTAAAGTTACAAAGGAAGGTCTGCACCACGAGGCCGTCTCGGCGTCAAAGCGGGACTGATAGCCGTCAACACTATCCTGCAGGCCGTCGTTGTTCCACAGCGTGTTGGCTGTATTCGTTACCCAGATGCCCGCAAAACGTGAGTCCGCCCCGCTGCCATAAGAAGCAGCCCACCGAAGAATAAGGCCTTGGGATTTCGCTTGGGCATCGGCATTTTGAAAGCCGCTGAGTGTCAGCCCGTCCTGCGTAAAGGGGATTGGATTCTGCGCCTCGAAAACTGTCGCGAAGCATGGATTGTCGCCAGTACCGGTTGCGCACAGAATGATCGGACCGAAGCCCTGACTGGCTTGGCTGTCAAAAGCCTGCTGCCATTGCGCACCTGTCAAGTTCGGAAAGAAGGTTTGAGTCACCGGGTTCGGCGTCCTCACCATAACTGCGGCGTACACCGGCGCCGTTGCCGAGCCGTAGATGCTGAGCGACTGGAAACGATATCCGTTCCCGTACCACTGAGCAGTCAGAAGGACGTGATCCGCCAAATCTCTTCCATGCCATGCGATAAAATCGGCCATCTGGAACCCTTTCTTACTTCAAAAAGCACAGTCCTGCACTCTTCACGCCGCTTGCAATTACCCTGATGTTCTAATTCGAGCCTCTGGCGGAATAGTGCGCGATTCTTCTCTGCCGTTTCTCGACGGCAGGCTATCTTTCGGCTCGGAGAATTGTATGCCCCGTGGTAGCTTCTGGCATCGGAAAGGCCGTACCTCGCTGAGAGCTTCACCGGCAATGCCGTAGCGCTCATTTCGCCTGGGGCGTCGAGAAAAAATTGACGAGATTGCCGTCGGGGTCACGAAAATAAATCGAACGGGTGCCCCAGGGTTGCGTCGTTGGCGGCTTGACCCATGTCTTCACAATTCCCTGAAGTCTCGCGTATTCCCCATCCGGGTCCGCCACCCTGAACTCCAGGATCACGCTTCTGTTCGCCGACGATTCCGCCGAGCCCGGGATATATTTCTCCTGCGCCCGCGCGTCGAAAATCGTCAGTACCCCCGCGCCCGCGCGTCGAAAATCGTCAGTACCCCCGCGCCCGTATTGAATTCAGCGTAGCCTTCGCCATCGAACTTCGGCGGGATTCTCAGAACTAGTTGGTAGAAAGCGGCGAGCGCACGGACGTCGTTTGAGATCAGGCACGTGTTAATCAGAACCGGGTATTGGCCCGACGCCGCGGCGGGAGCGGCAGTGGAAACTCCGGAGCGAGCCTGCGACAACGCAATCACGCCCGCCAATCCCACAATGAACAACCCAGCCCCAAGGATCGTTTGTTTCATTGCACATTCTCCTCGATGTGGGTTTAGGGCCCCGCTTTAACGGCATCCATGAATTGACCGACAGTAATAATCGGTATGCCTTCGTATGCGCTGAGCTTCAGCAGATGCCGATCACCGCTCACAATATAGTCGGCTCTGCCTGTTACGGCACACTCCAGCACGCGATTGTCATCGGGATCGTCCCTGATAACCTCAAGAGCAACATTCGGTATCACGACCAGGGCGCAATCTTCCAGCTTTGACCGTATCGCATCCGCGTCTTTCGACGACACCTCGAACTTGAGAAGAAGTTTCTCGTCAAGCTCATCGAGAAGCTGTGGAGAGGTCACCAGGAGAATCGACCGCAGAAGGGCGAGGTCGAGAAAGGATCCGGGCAGGCCACCAAACATTAGGGCGGAGATGAAAATGTTGGTATCTGCGACTACACGAATCATCAGCCCTTGTCGTGCCTGAATTCATCGGATAGTCGCTCCACGTCTGCCTCAGTTTCTATCCCCAGCGCATTGCCCTTGGCACGGGTGCGTCTGAGCAAAGCATCCCATTCCGTATCGTCAGCCATATAACGCCGCAATGCTTCCCGGAACAGTTCGCTCATTGTGCGGTGCTCGCGCTGGGCAAAAGTCTGCGCCTTGACCAGCAGATCAGGGGGCAAAGTGATGGAGACTGTCTTGGCTACGCGCATACTTAACACTGTAAAACATGGACAAGCAATGTCAAGAGTGAAGAGACTCCACCAGCGATCATGACGGGTGCCGGCAAAGAATTAAGTGCCCTGCAGTCCCTTGAGGGGTATACACTTCGAGGCCCCCTGACAAAAATGAAATTTCAGTCTTGTAAGGAGAAAGTACCTATGAAGCACGCTATCCGAATTGCAGTCGCAGTATGTTGTTTCTCGCTGGTTGCCCTTGCCACGGCAAAGGCGCAGATCCAGTACAGCCAGGGTCCGGTCGAGCGGATTGTCCTGGTTCACATTTTGCCCGGCCATTTCAATGCCTTTATGGCCGATTTGAAGGCGAATATCGTCCCTCTCTGGGATAAGGAAAAGGCCGCCGGGCTGATTCAGGGTTACCAGATGTTCTTCAACTCGACCAGCTCCGGCCCGGAGGACTGGGACTTCGGCTACTCGTTGACGTACGCAAACATGGCGGCGCTCGACGGCCTTCCCGACAAGGTCTTTGACCTTCGCATGAAGCAATATGGTGACAAAACGGCCGAGCAGAAAGTCATCGATAAGCGGGTCGAAGACGTGCGCATTGTGAGCAGTTCGCTGATCCGCGACATCACTTTGCGGTAGCTGGCCCAGTTGCGGCGCTGCAAAAAACCCGGTGCCGTAAGGCTCCAGAAAACTTGGCCGATCATTTCCTCAGCTTGGCTATACTAGAAATAGGGAAACAAAAAGGCCCAGTCTGCCATCGCAGCCCGGGCCTTTCTCTTTTTCACCTAAGTCCAGCAGAATCAGGGACGGTGGCGTAAGGCTTCTGTTTTCAATGACCGCACGGTAGTGCTTTGCTATCTATGAGCACCTCGCAAGGTCCTTGTTTTCTATGACTTACCAACAACAACCCACCATGAAAGTCTTTTAGAATCTATGAATTGCAAGTCGCGCACGTAAATTAAGGAGGAGGGGGTATCTCAATGTACCTCGACCAGTTGCTCTGCTTTCTCAGTTGACCCGTACCGCGACCGCACATACTCATCCAGAATCTTCGTGAAGTCCTGAACGATGGTGTCGCCGCGCAGCGTCGTCATCAACCGCCCGTCGACATATACGGGAGCCACCGGCTCCTCAAATGTCCCGGGAAGGGAAATGCCGATATTCGCGTGCTTCGACTCGCCCGGCCCGTTCACCACGCAACCCATCACCGCCAGTTTCAGCTCCTCGACACCCGGATACTGCTCACGCCACACCGGCATCGACTCGCGAAGATAGCTCTGGATCTGCTGCGCCAGTTCCTGGAAGAAAGTGCTCGTCGTGCGCCCGCAGCCCGGGCACGCCGTCACCTGCGGCGTAAAGCTGCGAATCCCCAGCGACTGCAAAATCTGTTGCGCCGTAAGCACTTCCTCTGTCCGGTCGCCGCCCGGCTTCGGAGTGAGCGACACCCGAATCGTATCCCCGATGCCCTTCAGCAGCAGCGGAGCCAGTCCCGCCGTTGAGGCCACGATGCCCTTCATGCCCATGCCGGCCTCGGTCAAACCGAGATGCAGGGGATAATCGCACCGGGCGGCCAGCATTTCGTAAACATCGAGGAGGTCGCGCACGCCGCTCACTTTTCCGCTGATGATGATCTGGTCGTGGCGCAATCCATAGCGCTCCGCCGCCGCTGCCGAATCGAGCGCGCTGCGGCACATCGCCTCCATCATCACGTCGCGCGCGTCAAGCGGCTCGGCGAGCTTCGAGTTCTCGTCCATCATCCGCGTCAGCAGCGCCTGGTCGAGCGATCCCCAATTGACGCCGATGCGCACCGGCTTCTGGTTCTCGACCGCAACCTCGATCATCGCGCGGAAGTTATCGTCGTTCTTGCGCCCGACCGAAACATTGCCCGGATTGATCCGGTATTTCGCCAGCGAAGTCGCGCAATCGGGATACTTCTTCAGGAGCTGGTGCCCGTTATAGTGGAAATCCCCCACAATCGGCACGTCCAGCCCCAGCTTCGCCAGGCCCTCGACGATATACGGAACCGCCTTCGCCGCAGCATCGTTGTTTACCGTCACTCGGACTAGTTCGGAGCCCGCCCCGGCCAGCGCCGCCACCTGCTGAATCGTGCCCTCGACATCCGCCGTATCCGTGTTGGTCATCGACTGCACCACCACGGGAGCTTCCGAGCCCACACGAACCCGGCCCACCCTCACCGTGATGGTCTTTCTGCGCTGTATTTCCGGCATAGATTCCTCACTCCCAGTTTACTCGAAGTGGCCGCCGTGGACTCCGATAATAAGACTGCACATCGCTGGAACCAGGCCGCGGAGAGGGTTCTCACACAGGCGCCGGGAGTCGAGCGTAAGGCTCGGCGAAGCAGATTTGCGAATGGATAGCGAGGAGCGTATTACCCTAATTGAGGCGAACGCGAATCCGGCGTTGTGGAAGGGAGAGAATCTGGCATCGGCCTCGCTTCGAAACAAAATCAAACAAATTATGGCTGCCACGCTGCGCAGGGCGCTCGAACAGGGAAGCCGTTCGACAAGACTGCGCTCGGTCTTATACCAAGGTGTTTGCCAGCATCGCGGGCTCGAACGAATCTGTACTGTTAGATTGAGATGCCGGAGCGTCGTGGCCATTCTTAAGATCAAGACGAACTTTTTGACGAAGCTCGCAGGGTGGTTTGTTCTCGCCGTGGGTTCCCTAGGAGTTCATGCCCAGGATCTGTCACCGCGAGCCTACGTCATCACGCCGGTGAATGCGAGCACGATCAATCTCACCTGGTCGTTCTTCGACGGAGGCGTGAATTTCAACGGCACTGTACCCATAACAGGTGCAACCGGAACCTACAATGTCCCCGTTTTCGGTCTCTACCATAGTTTTGCCCTCTTCGGACGTTCTGCAAATCTCCAGGCCTCGCTGCCATATGGGGTCGGAACTTTCTCGGGAAGCGTCTTTGGCAAGCAGCAATCGATCTACCGCTCGGGCTTGCTGGACACAACCATCCGGTTTTCCGTAAACCTAAAGGGTGGTCCGGCATTGAAAGCCCGGCAGTACGCAAAATGGAAGCAAAAGACACTGCTCGGCGTAAGCCTGAAGGTGATCGCCCCGACGGGTCAATATGACCCAACAAAATTGGTCAATTGGGGCATCAACCGCTGGGCATTCAAACCGGAGTTCGGATATTCGGAGCGCTGGGGCCACTGGATTCTCGACGGTTATGCGGGCGTCTGGCTCTATACCGAAAACTCCGCGTCCTACGACCTCCCCGTCCCCAGGCCGCAAACGGAAGCACCGATCGGCTCGTTCGAAGGCCATCTGAGTTATAGCTTCAGTGACCGGGGCTGGTTATCGCTCGATGGCAATTTCTGGACGGGCGGCGTCACGAGCTTAAGTGGGATACGGAATCTCGATACTAAGCAGACCGGCTCCCGTATTGGATGTACAGCCTCCATTCCGTTCAGCAAGCATCAGTCTGTCAAGGTCAGCTATAGCAACGGCACCTATATCCGCTTCGGGGGGAATTATCAGAATGTCTCCGTGGGCTATCAGTACTCGTGGGTAGGCAGACCAAAGTAGTCCCCCTCCCCCTCTGTTTTGGCAAATATTTGATTCGGTGGAGGTTGCAGAGGTGGTAGCTGCAAATATTTGAAACGATTTGCTTTATTTCATTCGATTTGATTCTAAACGGTTTAACGGGGAAAACTGCACCATTTTCGGGCAAATTTCTCTCTCATTATGACGCAAATCATTCATAACATTGCAATTATCGAATCGTAGCAGATTCTAAATGAGTTACAGGCGCCTTCTAGTCTCTCTAAGCAAAAAAGCCCGGCTGCGCTTGGCAACCGGGTCCTTCTGTCTCTATCTTTGATTATAGCGGATTGGGAGAAATTCTCGGCCAACTTCTGGTAGTGGGCCTAATCTGAGATCGTGTCTTCTGGTCTCAGTCTATCGACTTAGATTTCGCATTGCGGCTTATCGAAAGACAGAGTGCCAAATCCATTGACTGCCTTCGACGTGCGCCCGTACCATCCGTCAACCGTTAGGGGTGTTTAGTTCTATGGTTGGCACGACGATCTCGCACTACCGCATCCTCGACAGGCTGGGTGGCGGGGGGATGGGGGTCGTGTACAAGGCCGAGGACATTATCCTTGGCCGGTATGTCGCGCTCAAATTCCTACCGGACAACTTCGCGAATGACAGTGTGTCTGTGGCGCGCTTCCGGCGCGAGGCGCGCGCTGCTTCTACATTAAATCATCCCAACATCTGCACAATTCACGAGATCGCCGAAGAGAGCGGCCGACTGTTCATCGCCATGGAATTGCTGGAAGGCGAAACGCTGAAGCACCTGATTCAGGAGGGTCCCCTTCCCCTTGAACGGGTACTCGACCTTGCCGTCGAGATAATCGACGCTCTCGAAGCGGCGCATGAGAAAGGCATCATTCATCGCGACATCAAGCCGGGGAATGTCTTCGTAACGAAGCGAGGCAGCGCCAAGATTCTGGACTTCGGGCTGGCGAAAGTAGTACCTCTCAAAGAACTGGCACATGAATCGCCACGAGCCCGCGAGGAACTCACCGATGGCCTTGGCGCTGCATTGGGTACAGCGGCGTACATGTCGCCAGAGCAGGCGCTGGGCAAACCTCTCGACCCTCGCTCCGATCTTTTTTCATTCGGCATCACGCTCTACGAAATGTGCACCGGCCAGTCGCCCTTTACCGGAGATACGACCGGAGAGCTTCTGATCTCCATCGTGCAGCAGGTTCCGGTCACGCCGGCGCAGCTGAATCCCGATGTTCCCGAGGAACTGGCACAAATCATCGACCGATGCCTGGAAAAAGACCGGGAACAGCGCTATCAGCATGCGTGGGAGATTCGCGCGGATTTGAATCGGTTGCAGCAAGGCTCAGTTCCTGAGATCCGCGTTCCCACTCAGAAGTCGCGAATCGAGGCGGAGCATGTATTTTCGACTTCATGGAAGTACGAGAGCGCTTCCAGCGGCAGCGAGAAATCACCGCTCATAGACAGCCCGGCAGAACCGGCTCGGTCCATTCCGCGCCGGCGCTGGCCGCTGATTCTCGCAGCAGTTTTTGTCCTGCTCGTCGGGGCCTTCGTCTACTTCTGGATGCGTCCTATGCCCCCACCGAAGGTCTCGAACTATGTCCAACTCACCCAGGACAGTGAGCCGAAGATTCTAGAAGCGACCGACGGGCTGCGCCTTTATCTTGGCATGAGAACCAAGACCAACTGGAAGGTCGCGGAAATATCCGTCTCGGGTGGCGATCCGATTCCGATCCCCGTCCCCTCCGAAGGCCTGACGCCGCTCAGCGTTTCGCCCGATGGATCCAAGCTTCTCGCTATCGACTTGTCGGGGGTCCTCTGGAGCCTGCCGACACTCGGTGGTGCGCCTCATCGCCTGCCAAATACCTTTTCATTGGTCGCGTCTGAAGCGGCTGTCTGGTCTCCAGACGGAAAGATGCTGGCGTATTGCTACTGGAACGACTTGTTTCTGGCGAGAAGCGATGGCACCGAAGCCCACAAGCTGGTCACTCTCCGGGGTCTACCTTATGATCCCCAGTTTTCGCCCGATGAGACGAAGCTAAGATTCAGCACAAGTGATCCAAAGTCGGGCGACCGCTCCCTCTGGGAGATCTCCACGCAAGGAACCAACCTGCACCCCCTGGTTCCCGGTCTGCATACTCCCGCAGACGAGGAACACGGCAAATGGACTCCAGACGGAAAGTACTTCGTCTTCGAGTCAAAAGGACAGATATGGGTTCTTCCGGAAAAGACAGGCTTTTTTCGCAGATCCATTGGGACGCCCGTCCGATTGACCGATAGCCCGCTCAACCTTGGTTCGCCCCTTCCCAGCAAAGACGGCAGGAAGCTCTTCGTGGTCGGCCACAGGCTGCTGGGCGAACTGGTGCGCCATGACGCGAAGTCTGGAGAGTTCCTGCCTTTTCTTTCCGGAATCTCGGCAGAATTCGTCACATTCTCGAAGGATGGCCAATGGGTGGCCTACGTCACCTATCCCGACGGCGTCCTCTGGCGAAGCAAGGTGGATGGGAGCGAGCGTCAACCCCTCAGCAATGGGGGAATGTATGCCAGGCTGCCGCGCTGGTCTCCGGACGGCAAGCAGATCGTCTTCTACGGCTGGGACCTTGAAGGCAAGCTGCAGATCGACCAGAGGAACGGCGTCTCAGGACAACCCTATAAGGTGTACGCAGTTTCTCG
Source organism: Acidobacteriota bacterium (assembly GCA_013289875.1). Lineage (GTDB taxonomy): Bacteria > Acidobacteriota > Terriglobia > Terriglobales > Acidobacteriaceae > Silvibacterium. The sequence continues at coordinate 17,964 of JABCZC010000074.1, forward strand.
CAATGGTGGGGTGCCGGAGCAATTGATCCCCAATGATCCCGACCCTCAAAGCGACCCCAACTGGGCGCCCGATGGCAGCAAGATTGTCTTCGCTGGTCGTGTGAATACGGATTCCTCAATGATCCGAGTGCTCGACGTGGCAAGCCACCAAATCACCAATCTTCCAGAGTCCCAGGGATATTTCTCTCCACGCTGGTCACCTGACGGACGATACGTTGCGGCCTTGTCGGCAAAGACTGACGGTATCTTTCTCTTCGATCTCCGGACACGAAAGTGGTCAGAGCTGACAGAATCGTCAGCCGGTTTCCCCAACTGGTCAGCGGATGGAAAGTACTTATATTTCCTGGGTCGAGTACCGAACCGAGCAGTGCTCAGGGTCGGCATCCTCGACCGCAGAGTGGAGCTCGTGGCCGATCTCGATAACCTGCCGACTACCGGGTACTGGAGCACCTCTTTCACCCTGACGCCCGATGATTCACCCCTGTTGCTTCGCAACCTCGGCACCCAGGACGTTTATGCCCTGGACTGGGAAGCGCCGTAAGGTTGAGGCCTACCGCCTTTTCCTTATTCACGGTCATACAAGAAGACATCTCCCAGTCACTCAGCCGAAGCCATCGACTTCAGCTGTGCTTCCACCCGGCGGCCTTGTCCGGCTTACCCCATGCTTCGTACATCTGGACGATTGATTCGCGGGCTCAAGTCGCGACTATTACGGAATCATTCCGCATTCAAACATCTTGTTGGCAATTGGAGCTGCCACTTTGTTGATGAACAGCGTGCGCATGGTCGGGTCGGTCTTCAGAAACGCAATTACTTTTTGTTGCTGCGGTGTTGGAGGCTGCTTGTTCGCTCTTTCCGCCCATAACTGCTCGCATGTGGCGTTCTGATATTTCATAATGACCTTGTTGGCAGCCTGGTCCAGAATCGGGTGCTGGTCCTGAGCATACGTTCCGCCCACAAGCATCAGTATCGCGGGGGAAACGACCAAACAAACGATCTTGCTGATAGTTTTGAGCCTCATTCTGCCTTCTCCTCATAACTGTTAGAAATTGAGATTGTTCTCCGCAAACGGATATTTGATCTGCGATATCCATTTTGGCGATTGCGAGCGCCTCCAATATTACACCGCGCTGTGCATTCGGCAACCTCCAAGATTTTCAGCGACAAACTAGTAGTTGTTCCATGCGACGCGCAATGTTCGAACGGCGTATGATCGTGTCGCAATCGCTTAGGGAATAAATGAATCCCGTCAACAATGGAGAGGAACTATGAGAAAGTGTGGAATCATTCCCTGGGCGACCGCTTTTGTGCTCGGTATATTCCTGATGGGCCTGATCTGTGCAAATGCACAGAACGCCTCGCAGTCAACCCAAAAACAAGCGGCGAATGCTCAATCTGCCGCGCCGCTCACGCTCGAGCCGAAAGCGATTGAGATCCTGAAAGCCACGAGCGGCCGCCTGGCCGCGGCACAAACCATGAGTTTCACCGCGGTGGAAACATTTGAAAGCCTCAGCCGCCAGGGTGCGCCTCTGGTTTACGCGAACAAGTTTGAAGTGACGATGCACCGCCCGAACAAGCTGAAGGTTATTCTGGCCGGCGATGGACCTGTTTCCGAGTTTTACGACGATGGCAAAACAGTGATGGCATTTTCGCCCGCCGAAAACCTGGTTGCCATAACGGACGCACAGCCCACCATCGACGCAACACTGGAGTCGGTTTTCCACTCGGCTGCGATCTACTTTCCCTTTACGGACATCATCGTCGCCGATCCTTACGGAGATATGGCTTCCGGGTTGAAGCACGCTTACTATGTCGGGCAGTCAAAAATACTGGGGGGAGTCACCACAGACATAGTGGCTTTCGCAGGCAACGGCATATTTGCAGAGATCTGGGTGGGAACAGAAGACAAACTGCCCCGCGGTATCCATGCGATTTATCTCGACGATCCAGACCACCTTCGCCACAACCTTATATTCTCCGACTGGCAAATTGAACCTGCGGTTACAGACGATGCCTTTACGTCATCCGCTGCTGCCAGCGCGAAGCACATGCCGTTCGCCCATCCGAATGCACAGCCCGGCCCGGGCGCGAGGCCGCCGACAAAAAACAGTCCACCGCAATCGCAGTAACAGGGAGGTAAAGACATCATGAGAAAGTTCATCGCAATTCTCGTAAGTGTTACGTTCACCGCGTTCGGATGCGATATGTCGTTCGCTTATGGGCACGCAAATGCCTGGGGCCACGGTTCTACGTATCACGCTCAGGGTTCCGATTCCACCACGCGCACCAATGGTTACGGCGGAGAAGCGACGCACACCGCCGGTCAGGGCACGTCGTACCAAAATAAAGAGGGCGACAGCGCATACCATGCCGAAGGATCAGGAACGACGACTGCCAGTAACGCCTATGGCGGCAGTGCGACGCATACAGCCGGTCAGGGAACCTCAGCAACAAATGCGTACGGCGGCAGCGCATATCATGCCGAAGGGTCCGGGGAGACAACCGCCACGAACGGCTACGGCGGCTCCGCAACGCATTATCAGGGCGTAGGCACGGTTGGAACCACGTCCTCCGGTAATACCGTGTACGCCAGCGACCATTATGGTGCAACCACGGCATACGGGTACCATCCGCCGACCACGGTTGGGGTTTACAGTGCGGGTTGCTACAACTGCAGCAGTGGCGCCAGCGGTTGGGCGGTCGCAGGCGCGGCGGTTGCCGGGGCAGTAGTTGGCGCGACTGTGGCTACGGCCGCGAACAGCGCTAATTCCGCGAACGCCTACAACGCCGGAGTAGCGACTGCTAATGCGAATAACGCCGCCGCCAACGCTAATGCCTACAACGCTGGCGTGGCGGCCGGAGCGGCAAGCGCTTCGTATTCTATGGGAGAAATCGTTGCGGTTGCACCAACCGGCTGCACCACGCCGACGATTCAAGGAACAACCTACTATCTGTGCGGCAATACGTGGCTTCAGCCGTCTTACGGAGCGAACGGCGTCTACTACCGCGTTGTGCCAACCCCTTAGAGCGCGATGAAAGACAGCTACTGAAAGGAAAGGATGACGATCATGAAAAAGAGAGTTGCATTGTTTGCAGTGCTGATGAGCATCACATCGGCGATTGCCGTCGCGCAACAGGTTTCAGTCAACTACGACCACAGCCAGAGCTTCGCGCAGTATCACACCTACGCCTTTGAAAACAACGACCCGAATCAAATTGCCAACTCTATCCTCGCACAGACCGCTGTGAGCGACGTCAATACCGCTCTTCAGGGCAAAGGTCTAAGCAAGGTTGAAGTATCTGCCAATCCCGACCTGATCCTGCTCGTGAGCGGAGGGCTGAAACAGCAGACCTCCTATAGTGCCTGGGGTATGCGGGGCATAGGCGGTGGCATGGGCGGAATCAGCCCCGAGCAAAATGTCGAGGGAACAATGATCGTCAGCCTCTATGACGCTAAGCAGAAGACGCTGATCTGGCGCGGTATAGGCCAGGATACCTTGAGCAACAACGGCAACAAGAACCAACAAGCGGTAGAAAAAGCCGTTCAGAAGATGTTCAAGCAATGGCCGAAGTGAGCATGGCGTCCTGAGGAATGCTACCCCACCTCGTCGTTTGGCATCGGCCGCAGCTCACCCCCGCTGACATTGAGAAGCTGAAGCAAGGCACGATGTCGGCGCAGGACGCGAAGTAAAACCGCAGGAATCGAAATGGGGCAGCTTGCAAGGCTGCCCCTTTCGTTTGCCGAAAAGGAATTCGGATCACGCTGCAGGCACAACTAATTTTGATGGCCGAATCTAGCAACATTGCTAGTACCGGCTGGCACGGTCCTCGCCTATCATCGCGGACAACATAGCTCGAGAGGAGAACGACCATGAGGGGATCCATGAAGGAAACAAGGATTGCGAGAATCTCATTTTTCGCAGCGTCATTGGCGGCAATCCTGCTGCTTGCTGGCACCGCTGTCGCACAAAGCATCCAGGGAGTGATCAATGGGCGCAACGGCGCCACCATGACCGTCCAGACTCAGGACATGGGAAACGTAGTCGTCGTTCTCACCCCGGACACTGTGGCGGAAGACGTATCGGGCCTGTTCCATGCTCGTAAGAAGCAGATGGGCCTGACCGTTCTGGTGCCTGGGCTTCAGGTCCAGGTACAGGGAAATTACAACGCCCAGAACCAGTTGGTAGCGAGCACCATCAAGTTCAATGGCAAGAACCTCCAGGCGGCTACCGACATTCAGGCTGGCGTGGCTCCGGTGGAGCAGCAGACGCAGCAACAGCAACAGGAACTGGCCCAACAACAGGCGAAGCTGCAGCAGCAACAGGCGCAACTGACGGCGGAGCAGCAACAGCAGGCGGCGGACGAGGCCAAGATCGCTGCCAATAAGGCTGCCATCGCCGCTGTCAACAAGCGGTTTGGCGAGCTGGGTGAATACAACATCTGGGATGAGGTCACGGTTTACTTCGGCAACGGCAAGGTTGCGGTTGACCCGCAATATAACGCTCCATTGCTGGCGCTCTGCCAGAAGGCCGTGACCGTCACCGGCTATGTGATCCAGGTAAAGGGCTACGCATCCGCCGTAGGCTCCGCGGCCCTGAATCAGCAGCTGAGCCAGGAGCGGGCGGCCAACGTCACCGAGTTTCTGGAACAGCAGGGTCAGATTCCGCTGACCAACATATTGGCTCCCGGGGCCATGGGCACAAGCAGACAGGTAGCTCCTGACACCACGTCGGAGGGGCAGGCTGAAAACCGGCGGGTTGTGGTCAGGGTGCTGCAGAACAAGGGCATAGCTGGCACCTAGGGCGAGTGAGTCCCCGAGTGCAAGGAGACACAATGAATTCGTACCGCAAGACTTGTCTTTTGACGTTCGCAGGTACGCTGGCCCTGGCGATATGCGTGCCTGCGATTGCCCAGCAATCAGCCGATCTTGTCTCGCCTGATCAGACCGGGAGTACTGGCGCGCCGCAGACGGCAACGGCGGCGCAGACACCATCCGGTACAAGCCCCGACGCCAACCTGACAGATA
>JABCZC010000075.1 GCA_013289875.1 Acidobacteriota bacterium
CACGGTCCTGCGACACCTTCACCATTGCCTCCTCCAGCTGTTGCCGTCAATCATGGCCCTGCGACGCCTTCGCCACTGCCTCCCCCGGCTGTTGCCGTGAATCATGGCCCTGCGACGCCTTCGCCACTGCCTCCGCCAGCTGCTGCATAGCACACAAGTGTGACCAGCTACCAAGTTTTTGTTAGATGGATTTACGCTTCTCACTGTTATCCTTGAGTCGCAGGAAGGCTTTGGATGCAGGTTAACGATATAGACGGTTGGTTGTGGGCCGCGGGTACCGCCGGTGAGATCGCATTACTCGGTATACTGTGCGCGCGTCGCGTCTATCGCACCTTTCCCATTTTCTTTTCGTGGCTTACCTTCGTAGTCCTGCTTGAGCCGACCTTCTACTGGCTTGTGCACCATGCTTCGAAGGAGACCTACTATCAGGTGTTTTTCGCCCTGAATTTCCCCCAATACCTGCTGGAAGCGGGCGTACTGATTGAGATCGCGGCGAATGTATTGCGGCCGGTAAAGCGCGCTCTTCCTAAGGGGCTCCTGTATTTTCTGGTCGGGGGGATGGTGTTGATTGGAGCCGTGGCCTTCATTATCGCCACGCATCTCAACGCGTCCACGCTGGCTCATCCAAGATATTTCCAGGTTATAAATGCAACGATGGCGATCCTGCGTCTGGTTACGTTTCTTCTGATAGCCGCCTTCTCTCAATTGCTTGGCATCGGCTGGAGGAACCATGTTCTCCAGCTGGCCTCTGGTCTGGCGTTCTATGCGGCCGTAACATTGATCGTTGAGCTAGGACACAGCCATCTGCGTGCCGGAAGTGACTACGCCAGTCAATTCTATGCTTTGGAACACCTGAGGGTCGCCGGTTACCTTTGTTCACTGACCTACTGGTGTTACTCTTTTGCGAGAAAAGAAGCTCCACGGAAAGAATTTAGTCCACAAATGGCTCAACTTTTGGTATCAATAAGTGGAAGTACAAAGAGGCAGCATTCTGTTGTTGCCCGCTCGCTCGACCTTAAATGACTATGATATTGGCCTTGATTTCTGTCGCTATACCCTCCGCCCTGGTTGCATACGCTGTATATTGGCGCCATTCTCAGTCTAAACGACGTGCAGCGGATTGGGATTCCATCGTCGCTCGCCTGCGCTCCAACAGCGAATTCAACTTCGACGAAGTGGCGGAGCGCTATCTTTATAGCGACGGCATCCGCGCCACCCCGAAGGACATCTGGACACGCATTGACGGCGCCAACGGTCTGTGGGCGATGTACACCAATGCCGGCGTCCTGATGCAGCTCGCCGACTACGCAGCCGAGCATGGCCAGGACGTGCCCGAAGAGCTGATCGAGGAACTTCGTAGCGACGCTTTGCAGATCCGTAGCGCGGTGATCATGGCTCTCGTGAAATACGGCTTCTCGCGTTCCGGCGTGGCGGCCTCCGTCAACGCTCATCGCGCAGCAACTGCCTACAGCGGCATGCTGGCGCACATCACCACCCTCTTCCAGGAGCATTCGGCCCTTTACTTCCCACGCTTCCTTGAGGCCATGTAGTCGCAAAGACAAGAGTTCCAGACAAAAGCCCATGCATTGTGCATGGGCTTTTGATTTTGCGGCCTGATTTTGTGCTCCCCGGGCACGCGGCTAGAGATTAGCCTGCAGAAATGCTTCGATACGAGCGATCTCAGCTGGACTCAGGCGGAATATCGCCGCAGGGAGTATGCCATCGACCTGATCGGGCCGTCGAGCGCCGACAATCGCTGCGGTGATTGCCGGAACGCGAAGGGTCCAGGCAATGGCGACCACACCGGGCTCGACATTGTGCTCTTTGCCAATCTCCCGGAGCAGTTCCACCAGCCTCAGATTCCGCGACAGCTTGGGCTCGTTGAAATTGGGACTGCGCCTGCGCCAGTCGTCTGCGGGCAGCTTTCCGATGCGCTCTGCTGTCATCTTGCCGCTGAGCAGGCCGGAAACCATCGGCGAATAGTTGATGATGCCGATATTGTGGGCTTCGCAGAAGGGCAGGATGTCCGTCTCAATGTCGCGGCGAAGCAACGAATAAGGCGGTTGCAGGGAAGTGATCGGCGCAATTTTCTGCGCGCGCTTCATCTGCTCGACGTTAAAATTCGAGACGCCGATGTAGCGAACCTTGCCCTCCTCCTTGAACCGGGCCAGAGTCTCCCATCCTTCTTCGATCTCGTCTTCGGGGTTCGGCCAATGAATCTGATAGAGATCAATCGCATCAACATTCAGCCGGCGCAGCGAGTTCTCAAGCTCTTCCTGAAGAGACGCTGCTTTCAGATTGCGATAGATCTGGCGGTTTTCATCCCAGCGCATGGAACATTTCGTGAAGACGTGGGGCTTGCTGCTCGAATTCCTGAGCGCCCTGGCGACGACTCCCTCCGAGTGTCCGAGACCGTAGATCGCAGCGGTGTCGATCCAGTTGATGCCGGCATCGAGAGCGCGCTCGATGGTGCGAACCGATTCGTCATCGTCCTGCGCGCCCCAGGCGAACTCCCAATTGCCTCCGCCGATGGCCCAGGCTCCGTAGCCGATCGGCGTGAGACGGAGGTCAGAGTTGCCAAGTTGACGCATCTGAAACGAAGCCGCGGGAGAAGTCTGGGTTGTGGACATAACACCTCTTCGATGCACGTCCGCCCAGGCAAGTTTCAATAGCTTCTGGAAGGTGGACCTCAGCTATGGCTCGACCAGGAATTGCCCGCCCCGCATGATCTGCTCTTCATCGATCCAGATATTGAAGCGCAGCCCGACAACGTCGATGTGCGTCGTAGAGGTCCAGGGCGCGCCGGTGTGCTCGCCGTATGGATTGCCAAACGCAATGTGAATGCCGGGGAATTTCTCGTCCTGCAGAATATTGCCGATCACATGATCGATGCCAAGATTCGTGCCGATGGCAAACTCGCCCACGCGATCTGAATTCTCGTCGGTATGTGTGTAGGCCCAGAAGTCATCGCGCAGTTCGCTGTTTGCCGACTCGCAAGACGCAATGCGATTGGCCTTGATCTTGATGGTCAGCGGAGTCGCCTCAAGCAGGCCGTAGCGCGCGCAGAGATAATCGCCAACGACACCGTCGACGACGAACGTTCCGTTCAACTCGCCCGGCGTGGTGAAGATTTCTCCACCGGGAAGATTTCCCCACTTGTCGCGGGAGATGATGCCCGAGGTCTTGAGCCACTTATAGTCCGGATTGAGCTCGGCGCGGATGTCGGTTCCCGCGGCCGTGGTGGCGCGGATATAACTTGCGCGCCGCACTTTTTCGATCACCTTCTGCGAGAGCTGGTCCACGCGATGGAAGTCAGCGCGCATGCCCTCGCACATGATCTGCGGAGTGATGTTGACCATGTGGGCGTGCCGCATGCGCCGCCGATTGACAACCTCCGTCATCTGCATGCGCGAACGCAGCTCATTACGCTGAACGCCGACAGCAAAGATGCTGACATCCGAGGTCTCCATATCGGCAAGAACGGGCAGGGGCATATCCACCAGCGGACGCGCTGCCAGGTCTTCGAGCACGAAAGCATTCCAGCGGCAGCCGTTGGCAACAAGCTCCTGGGCCAGCGAGGCGGCGATTGGCGCCGTTACCTGGTCGGTGATCAGTGTCACCTTCTCCGTGGGCTGAATCCGCAGGCATGTCTCGACAGCCGAGCGAGCGCCCGGCAGAAAGTCGGATGGGAACGGTGTCGCCAGCAGTGCCTGGGCTTCGGCGGTAGCGGGGAGATTTGTCAAAATGCGGCTAACCTCACGAGGATATCTCTATGAATTTATCGTAAATCGCCAGCAAATACAGCCGAAATGCCACTTTCATGTACCGCCCGCTTCATGAATCAGGCCGTACTTCGGTAACCGCCTTTACCGGACGGGGCTAACCGCGATATCGTTCGGTCAGTTCCCTTCTTTTGCATACCCCATTCCGGAGTACCCATGCACCCAGTTCGTCTCTCGCTTTCCTTGCTGTTTTTAGCAACAACGCTCTTCTCTGCCGGGCAAACTACCACGGCGACGCGACCCAAGGCTCAAACCTCGACGCGGCCTAAAGCGGCGCAGCCGGCATTGCCAAAGAACATCCCTCCGGTCGCCGGACCGGTCAAGGTTGAATTCGCGTTGCGCTACCAGGAGATCAAGGTGGGCACCGGTGCCCTGGCTGCTCCGCACCAGTTCTATACCGTGCACTACACAGGTTGGCTGGCATCGGACGGAACGAAATTCGATTCTTCCGTCGATCGCGGCACGCCGTTTGAGTTTATGCAGGGCGCAAGGCGCGTAATCCCCGGATGGGACGAGGGCTTTGAAGGGATGCACGTCGGCGGCAAGCGTCGTCTGTTTATCCCTTATCAGCTGGCTTACGGAGAGCTCGGCCGGCCGCCGGTGATCCCCGCCAAGGCCGACCTTATCTTCGATATCGAGCTTCTGGATCAGCGCGATCTCAACGCGCCTGTACAGGCAACGCCGCCCGCACAGCCAACCGCACCGGCCCAGCCGAACACGCCGCCGCCGACCCAGCCTCAGTAAAGCCCGACCTGGGTCTCCTCGACCATGTAGTCGACGACCGCCTTCAGGTCGCCGGTTTCTTCGAACTTCCGCAGCTGGCGATCGGCACCCGTACCCATTTCGAGAATGGTGCGGACGTACTCGATCGCCGGACGGCATTCGAGCTCATCCACCACCTCATCTACGAACTCCAGATATTCCAGAATCAGCTCGCGCTCGGGCACCTCTATCTCTTTGCCGAAATCGATCAGCTTGCCGTCGAGCCCGTAGCGCACGGCGCGCCATTTGTTTTCCATGATGAGGGCGCGGGAATACTGCCGGTAATCCTGGTTACGAGCGTGCAGCAGATACAACTTCGCCGCTGTCGCCTGGATAAGCGCCGCAATCGCCAGCGTCTCGTCGGCGCGCATGGGCAGATCGCAGACTCGGATCTCAACCGTGTTGAAGAAGGGATGCGGCCGGATATCCCACCAGATCTTCTTCGCATTGTCGAGGCAGTTGGTCTTGATCAGCAGATTGACGAAGTAGTCGAATTCTCCGTAGCTTGAAAAGCTGTCGGGGATATTTGTGCGCGGAAACTTATCGAAGACCTTGGCACGATAGCTCTTGAGGCCGGTCTTCATGCCGCGCCAGAAGGGTGAATTCGTCGACAGCGCCAGAATATGCGGCAGAAAGTAGCGCATCGAATTCATGATGCGCATCGCTGCCTCGCGATCCTCGACGCCCACATGCACATGCAGCCCGAAGATGAGGTTTGCCCGCGCCACCAACTGCAGATCTTCGACGACGCGCGCGTAGCGCGGGTCAGGATAGATCTCCTGCGCGCGCCAGTCGGCGAAGGGATGCGTGGCTCCGGCAACCAGCACCAGATTGTTTTCGAGCGCCAGCTGGATCATCTGCCGCCGCAGATCGTAGAGGTCCTCGCGCGCTTCTCCCACCGTCTTGCAGATGCGCGTTCCCACCTCGACCACCGACTGGTGCATCTCAGCCTTGACGCGCTCTTCCAGCCGCCGCTTGCCCTTGGCCAGCATCTCGGTGGCAATGTGGGAGCGCAGATCCCGGCTTACAGGATCGATGGTCTGATATTCCTCTTCAATGCCGATGGTGAAAGTAGGACGCATAGGTGATTACCGTTGTATGATGATGCGCCCTTCCAGGCAAGCGGTTTGTTGATGCGCCGTTATTCTGCCGGCGCAACGTTGGGATCCGCAGGCTCTTTTTGCAGCACTTTTTTCTTTTTGGGAGCCGGAGCCTTTTTCGGAGCCGCTTTCTTCGGAGGCTTGACCGCGGTCACAGACTCGCTCAGCAGCGCCTGCGCCTGCAATGCCGGAGTCTTCGGACCCTTCCTCGCCTTTTCCACAGCCAGCTCCGCGACCGAGCTCACAATCCACTCGAAGTTTTCCGCACCCACCGAGTGCAGGTCGGCATCTGGAGCAGGATTCATGAAGTCGATGGCATACGGAATGCCATCTTCTACTGCGAACTCCACCGTGTTCAGGTCGTAGCCCAGGGCCTGGCACAGCGTGAGCGCGTCTTTTTCCACCCGCTGTAGCAGCTTCTTGTCGTAAGCCGGCGGATCGAGCACATACCGCTCGTGGTGCGGTCGCCGCGGATCGTACGGCATGATATGAACCTTCTCCTGCCCGATCACATAGCAGCGAAAATACTCGTTGAACTTCACCGCTCCCTGCAGCGTCATGCAAAGATCGCGGCTCTGGTCGTAGGCGTGGAAGAACTCTTCGGGATTGTGCACGTGGTAGACATCGCGCCACCCACCGCCATCCACAGGCTTCAAGAAGGCGGGAAAGCCGACGTATTCGAAGATTTCGTCCCAGTTCAGCGGATATTCGAGGTTCCGCATGGAGCGCTCGTTCGTGCCCTCGGGAAACTTTTTATGCGGCAGGATCACCGTAGGCGGCACTGCCACTCCCAGCTTCGCCGCGAGGGAGTAGTTGAAAAACTTGTCGTCGGCCGACCACCAGAATGGATTGTTAATGATCGCCGTGCCGTTCAGCGCCGCGTGCTTCAAAAAAGCGCGGTAAAACGGAATATCGTGCGAAATGCGATCGACGATGACGGCGTACGGGGGAGCCTTGTCCAGACGCACGCCGCCGACCTGCACGAACTCGGCCGAAATTCCGTCGACATTCATGGAGTTAATGCGCTCGACCAAAGCACCCGGGAAGGTATTTTCCATGCCGAACAGCACGCCAATTTTCTTCACTTTGCTTCCTTTGCGAAGGGAGATGCCTGCGCTCCACGCCGCCTGCGTGAGCTTGAGGCTATCGTCAACCTTAGCGCAGCACTCCAGTTGAACGCAAAGGACGCTTCCTCGCCCTGTTCTGGTAGGCTGGATGCGTTTCAGAAGAGACACTTGATGACGAGGTGAGGGATGCGTCCGCGGCTGATGGCTTCTTGTTGTGTACTGAGTATGTGTTCGCTGGCGGCTACGGCGCAGATGGGAACGGGCAGCGCGGCGGCCCCTCCGGTCGGAAGCATCGCAACGCCATCGAAGGCCTTCGATTCACAGCTGAGCCTGATTGAAGAACAGATGATGGGCGCGGTGCGGGCGATGCCGGCCGAGAAGTACGATTTCGCCCCGAGCGCTGCGATCTTTGTGCCCGGGCAGAAGCTTGAATTCGAGAAGGTGCGCACGTTTGCCCAGCAGGCAACCCATGTGGCGGAGGCCAACTACTTCTTTTATGGCATTATCAGCGGGTTGAAGCCGGATGTGGACGTATCAGGAATCGAAAAACTTACAAAGAAGGAGGACGTCGTGGCCGCATTAGCCGGTTCGTTCGCTTTTGCTCACAAGGCGATCGCAACGCTTACTCCGGCCAATGCTTTCGAGGTCATAAAGTCGCCGGAGCCCGGTTTCCAGACGCGCGCGACTCTTGCCTCGTTCGGTATTTCACATTGCTTCGATCACTACGGGCAGATGGTCGTGTATCTGAGGATGAACGGGATTGTGCCCCCGGCGAGCGCGAAGTAATTTTTCTCATCCTCGCAAGCCGCTTTTTGCGTCAAAACACGGAGAAGCTTCCCTTTCAGGAGATCTGTTCTGGCAACTGTGGCACATTCCGCGTTTATCAGCTACGCGCGTGAAGATGCGGAGTTTGCCCTTCGGCTGGCTGAGGATCTGAAGGATGCCGGAGCGGCGGCGTGGCTGGACCAACTGGATATCCTCCCGGGTGATCTGTGGGACATCGCGGTTGAGCGCGCCCTGAAAGACTGTCCGCGAATGCTGGTAATTCTGTCCCCTGCCTCCGTAACTTCCACTAATGTCCTCGACGAAGTTTCCTATGCATTGCAGAAGAAAAAAACGGTCATTCCGCTTCTCTATCGCGATGCTGAAATTCCCTTCCGGCTCCATCGCATTCAACATATCGATTTCAGGAGCGATTATGCTCGTCGGCTTAAGACTCTCCTCAAAGTATTGATCACTGCCATTAGCCTTGCGCCTCCCGCCACGGAGCCGACGGTGGAAGACGGGAATCCGCCGCCAGACTATCTTCTCGACCTTGAGAACATCGGAGGAAAGGACATCCTTGAGAACCTCGAAGGCGAGGACATTGAAGATGTCCTGACCGGTCCTGGATTAGAGCGCCTCGAGCTCCTGCTCACCTCCTATCTGCCGCGGAAGCGCTGGTTTGGCGCCAAGTCGCGGACCATCAAGGCCGTCAAGGTTCTCGACTCCACGAAATTTCCCGCCGTGAACGCCGCCTTGCTTTTCCTCCAGGTTGCCTACGAGGACGGCAGCGCCGACGTTTATCTCCTCGCCCTCGCCATCGTTGCCGCCGAGGAGGACGCGAAGATAATGGCCGCCGATCCTACCGTCATTGTGGCCGTTGTCAATACCTCTGCCGATCCCGCGTCGCTCTGCGATGCCGTGGGGCTCGAAGCTGTCCGTCAGGCGATCCTCAATCTCATCGAAACGAACGGCGAATTGCGCACCCAGGCCGGCGTTCTTCGTGGCCGCCGCAGCAGCGCGTTCGCGGCAAACCGCGGAGTCGATCCCCTTCCTGCTCGCACCGGCTCGGCAGAGCAATCCAACACGTCCATTCTGTACGGCGATAAATTGATCCTGAAGCTCTTCCGGCGTCTCCAACCCGGCGAGAATCCCGACACCGAGATTGGCCGCTTCCTCACCGAGACCGCTCACTTCACCCAGATCGCCCCGTTTCTGGGCGACATCACGCTCACCCCCGAGAGTGGTGAACCGACCACCGTCGCCATGTTGCAGGGTCTGGTCAAGAACGACGGCGACGGTTGGCAGTGGACCTTAGGTCAGCTCTCCCGTTTCTACGAGAGCGTTGCCGACCTGCCAACACCGGACGACCTCGGCTCCCGTGCCAGCTTCCTCGCATCACCGGAACCGCCGGCTCTGGCTCGCGAGCACGCTGGCCCGTACCTCGACGCGGCCGGTCTGCTTGGTCGCCGCACTGCCGAGATGCATCTGGCGTTGGCCACGCCTACCGAGAATCCAGCTTTTGCCGCCGAACCCTTCACCACCGAACACCTCTGCGCCGACGCGAGCAGAATCGACACGCAGCTCTCTCATTCGCTTGACGCTTTGCAGAGCGGCCTGTCCCGGCTTACCGGAGTCGCCGCCGACAGCGCCGCGCGCGTTCTTGCCTGGCGCGCCGATCTTTCCTCGCGAGCGCGCGCCATCGCTTCGGCTACCTCGACCGGCTTCGGCCAACGCATTCGCATCCACGGCGACTACCATCTCGGACAGGTGCTTCGCTCGCGCGGGGACTTCGTCATCCTCGATTTCGAAGGCGAGCCTGCCAAGAGCCTCACCGAACGCCGAGCGAAGCAATCCCCGCTTAGAGATGTTGCCGGGATGCTGCGTTCTTTCAGCTATGCCGCCTATGCCGCGCTCAACGCCTTTACAAAGCAGCCGCCAGACAAGGCGGAGAACCTTGACGGCTGGGCCACCCTCTGGCAGAACGCGGTCTCAACCGAATTTCTCCGCGCATACCGGCTCACTATCGACTCAAAGAACCCGCACCTCATTCCCCAGCCCGAACAGGCGCAACGCATGCTCAACGCCTACGTGCTCGAAAAGGCGCTCTATGAGCTTCTCTACGAACTCGACAATCGCCCTACCTGGGTCCGGATTCCGCTCGCCGGCATGCTGGCTCTACCGCAGTAACGTCCGTTTCATCCCAGGGAGAGCGTCCAGAATTCGCGCTGTTACACCATCAAAACTGGACGGATGGTAAGGCCCTTCCGACCGGGATTACACTTGCGGCATGCCGCACCGTGGTTGGCCGAGCCACGTGTTCTTCTTTTGCTTTCTCGTGTGGAGTGTGGCTACTGGCATCGCACAGCGCTCTCAAATCGAGCTTACCGTGATCGATGAAAATGGGATCCCTGTGCCTGACGCCCAGGTGATACTTTCCGAGCCCGGCCTTCTGCCTGTGCGGCTGACTACGGATTACGCCGGTCGTTGCCAATACGCAATTCACGGCAACACGCCGTACGAACTCGACGTAGGGAAGGCCGGCTTCTACCAAAGGCTGGCCCACGAGGTCGACCCGCATGAGGAGAAAGTTGAGCTCACGCTCGCCTATCAACAGATGGTGCAGCAGCAGGTCAACGTGGTCGCGTCTACCGCCGGAATCGATCCGGAACAGCCTTCCGACCTGAACAGCATGAGCACGGCGGAGATCGTCAGTATCCCTTATCAAACTTCCCGCGACATCCGCAACCTGCTGACCTTCAACCCCGGCGTCATACAGGACCAAACCGGTCAGGTGCATGTTGCGGGCTCGGCGACCTCTGCCACTCTGGATCTATTGGACGGCTTCGATATTCGCTCTCCGGTAAGCGGCGATCTGGACTTGCGGGTCAGCCCCGACGCTGTTCGCTCGATTGATGTAGAGAAAACGCGCTATCCCGTCGAGTATGGCAAAGCCGCCGGAGGCATCATTTCCTTCCGCACCGGGATGGGCGACAACCGATTCCGCTTCAACGCCACCGACTTCTTTCCTTCGTTCCGCCAGGTGAATGGAGGCTTGCACTTCGACAAATTTGTGCCGCGAGTGACCTTCTCCGGACCAATCGCCCAAAACAAAGCGTGGTTCTTCGACGGGTTCGAAACCGAATACGACAACATCATCATCGCGGGGCTGCCCGATAATGCGGATAGCAATCAGCTCTGGCGCGGAAGCAATCTGGCTAAAGCTCAGGTCAACGTCGCTCCCAGCGATATTGTGATCGGAGGCCTGCTTTTCGACGACTACCACTCGCCCTACGCGGGACTCTCCACGCTGACACCGCAAGAGAGCACCGTCAATCAGGACATCCTCGCCTGGTTTCCATATCTTCGTGAGCAGCACAGTTTTGCGGGCGGCGCGCTGCTTGATCTTGGGATCGCCGATGTGAGCATTCGAAATGGCGCCGAGCCTCATGGAGACAGCCCTTTTGAAGTAACGCCAGAGATTTACCAGGGAAGCTTTTTCGAGAACGCGACCAACACTTCGCGGCGGGTGCAGGAAACGGCGGCGCTCTATTTGCCGCCTCGCGAATGCCTGGGAACGCACGATCTGAAGTTTGGCGTTGATCTCGATCAGATCAACTTTGGCGAAGAACTGACGCGTTCGCCAATCAGCTATCTGCGGCAGGATGGAACGCTGTTGCGCCTCAGCACATTTCCGGCGCAAGCGCCCTTCAATCGCAATAATTTTGAGGTCGGCTCCTATGTGCAGGACCGCTGGCTCCCGCGAGCCGGATTGTTGCTGGAGACAGGCCTGCGCTTTGACTGGGACGAAATCATCCGGCGTCCGCTCTACTCCCCGCGCATCGCTGCCGTTTACACACCCGGCGCAAACACCAAGCTATCGGCCGGCGTCGGTCTCTACTATGAGCATACGCAACTGCCGTATCTGGAAGAAGCGCTGGCCGGAGTTCGCTACGACACTTACTACGCGCCTGATGGGATCACTCCGGTCAGCCCGCCGCTCCTGTCCAGCTTTGCAGCCAACGATGGGCTGCTGCACGAGCCGCGCACCTTGAACTGGAGCATCGGTATCGAGCAGAAACTGCCGGCGGAAATCTATGCCTCGGTCAACTTCCTCGACAAACGCGATACCAATGACTTTGTCTATGCGCTCCAAAGCCCGCCGCCGGCCTTGTACGGAACCTATCTTCTGAATAATTCGCGGACAGAGAACTACCACTCCGTCGATGTGAATCTGCGGCACACCTTTGCCCACGGATACGTTCTCTTTGGGTCGTACACGCGATCCTCTGCGCATACCAACGCCGCGCTCGAATATATACCGACGCTGTCGGTCCTCGGCCCGCAGGCGAGCGGACCCCTGCCATGGGACGCGCCGAACCGCTTTTTCTCCTGGGGCTGGCTGCCGGTGCCCAAACTCAAGAGCTGGGACTTCGTTTATACCGCCGACTGGCGCACCGGTTTTCCCTTCACTTCCGTCGACGCCAATCAGCAGGTCGTCGGAGAGCCCGGCTCACGGCGTTTTCCGGACTTTTTCTCCTTAAGTCCGGGACTGGAGTGGCGCTTCCATTTGCGCGGCTATTATTTCGGGTTGAGGGGCGTGATCGAAAACATAACTGACCGCCAGAATCCCGCAGTCGTCTACAACGTTATCGATTCTCCGCAGTACGGTACCTTCAGCGTACCCGAGGGGAGGGCTGTGACCGCGCGCATCCGGTTGATCGGCTCGAAATGAACCTGAAAGAGATTTGCTCAGGACTGTTTCAGAAATTTCCCCTGGTCGAGATCGAGAAACGCCTGTTGCAACTCCTCCTGCGTGTTCATCACGATCGGACCGTACCAGGCCACCGGCTCCTGCAGCGGCTTACCGGACACCAACAGGAACCGGATCCCGTCGTCTCCCGCCTGCACCGTGACCTCGTCGCCCCGATCGAACAGCACCAGTGAGCGATTGTCTGCTGCCGTGGGCGGCGCCGTGTCCAGCCACTGCACTCCTTCCGTCGGAACCGCGAGGGGACCCGACGCATTGCAGAACTTACCTGATCCGGCAAAGACATACGCGAATGCCTGGCTCGACACTTCGACCGGCAGGCTCTTGCGTCGGCCTGGCCCCACCGTCACGTCGATATAAGTTGGATTTGTCGCGATGCCATCCACCGGGCCGCTCTTGCCCCAGAAATTTCCGCAGACCACCCGCACGGCAGTTCCGTCGTCATCCGTGATCTCGGGAATATCCATCGACTTCACTTCCTGATAGCGCGGATCCGTCATTTTCCGCGACGCGGGAAGATTCGCCCACAACTGGAAGCCGTGCATCCGCCCCACCGGATCGCCTTTGGGCATTTCCTGATGGATGATCCCGCTCCCCGCCGTCATCCACTGCACGTCTCCAGCTCCAATCGTGCCTTGGTTTCCCATGCTGTCACCGTGTTCCACCGTTCCGGCGAGGACGTAGGTGACGGTCTCGATGCCACGATGCGGATGCCACGGAAATCCCGCAAGATAATCCGCCGGAACATCGTTGCGGAAGTCATCGAGCAGCAGAAATGGATCGAAGTCGGATGTATTGCCGAAACCAAAGGCCCGGCGCAGATGCACACCCGCACCCTCGCGCGTTGGCTTTGACTTGATGAGCTTTTTCACAGGACGAATGGACATGAAGCTCTCCCAAAATCTCGTTAGCTGTCACCGTAAACCGGTATGGCTGCTCCGTGAATCACCTTTGCCGCGTCGCTGCACAGGAACAGAATCACGCGAGCGATATCCTCTGGCTTCGGCCAGATTGAGAAATCGGCGTTGGGCATTGCCTTCCGGTTTGCCGCCGTGTCGATAATGCTGGGCAGAATCGTATTCACCCGCACGCCAGTTCCCTTCGCGTCCGCCGCCAGCGAATCGATCATCGCCAGGGCTGCTGCCTTCGACGCAGCATAGGCGGACGCTCCGGCTGCATGATCGAAGGCTGCCTTGGCCGCGACATTCACGATTGCTCCTGCCTTCTGCTTCAACATCGGCACGATCGCTGCACGCGACAGCGCATAGCCCGCGCGCAGATTCAGCGCCAGCATCTGGTCGAAGACTTTTGTGTCGAGGTCCCACAGCTTCACGCCGCCGGCATAGCCTCCAATCGTGTTCACCATCGCATCCAACCGCCCGTGCTCTGCAACGATGCGATCGACAAGCTGGACCACGGCCGCTTCATCGGTGACATCCACCTGTTGCCCTTTGAGAGACGCGCTGTTCGCACCGGCAACATTCTGCAGGGCAGCAAATCCCTCAGCGGCGCGATACGTCACCACGACCTTTGCGCCTTCTTCGAGAAACGCCAGGCTCACTGCCTGTCCTAGGCCGCCCGTCCCTCCGGATACGAGGATCACCTTGCGTGCAAAGCTTACATTCATCTTGTCCCTCGTCTTCTGACTGGTTCAGGCTACTTCAGATCACTCGACGCAGCAAACTCGCCGCACCGTGAATCAGGCGGAGCCATGCAAGGCTACTGCTTGTTCACGTCAACGTAGTAGTGATCGGTATCCACCTGGAACTCATCCTTCGTCAGCGGGGTCTGCATCCATTGCCACTCGGTCGTCGGGTGAATGATCTGCCAGTGTCCCGGCGTGCCCACGCCAACAGGCATGGCGAAGTCATCCTCGTCGGCCCGCCACTTGTACATCACCATCCGCGGAGACTCGCCAAACAGCAGCTCCAGCCGCGGTATCTGTGCTTGCCGCAGATACTGAGCGAAGATCGGCGTCAGGTTCATCCGCGTTTGCTGATTGAAGTACGCCACCACGTCTTCCGTCATGATGTTCTGATACTTGAAGTTCTGATAGAAGTCATGCAGCAGCGCCCACCATTTCGCATCGTCATTCACCACACTGCGTAGCGTATTCAGCATCAGCGCGCCCTTGAAGTACTGGTCTTCCGTCGGCTCCGCATTCACGCCGCGCTCCGCAATGATCGGCCTCAGGTTATGCACCTTCGGTTTATAGCCGCTCAGATATTTGAGGGCGTCATCCTTGCCCCAGCGAAACTCCACGTAAAGGCTTTCGAGATACGTCGTCCAGCCCTCATGAATCCACATATCCGACGGATCGGCCGCCGTGATGCTGTTGCCGAACCACTCGTGCCCGCTCTCGTGGATGATGATGAAGTCAAATCTCGGACTGATCCCAACACCTGTCCAGTCGCGCCCCAGGTATCCGTTCTTGAACAGGTTGCCGTAGGTCACTGCGCTCTGGTGCTCCATGCCCGAATACGGAGCCTCGATCAGCTTGTAGCCATCTTTCTCGAAGGGATACGGCCCGAAATAGTGCTGGTACGCCTCCAGCATGCCTTTGGCCTGCGCGAACTGCACCTTTGCCTTATCCAGGTCCTCCGGCAGCACGTAGAAATCGAGCGGCAGATCGCCGAGATGATCTGAGAACTGGACGTAATTGCCGATATTCAGCGAGACATCATAGTTGTTGATCGGATAATGCACATGCCAGTCCCAGCGAGTATAGCCGTCGCCCAGGTCAGTCTTGCCCATGAACTTCCCATTCGACACATCCACAAGCCCATTTGGAATGGCGACGCTGATATCCATGCTCTCGACCTCATCGCGCCACTGATCCTTGTTCGGCCACCACATGCTCGCGCCGGTGCCTTCGCAGGCCGTATTGATCCATACATGGCCGGCAGGGTCCTTCTTGAACGTCATGCCGCCGAACCGCCCTGTCTCCTCCGGATGCCCCGAATAGAAGAAGTCAATCGAGTAAACCTGCCCGGCACGAAGGGTCTCGGGAAAATCGACAAACACCGCGCCTGTATCGCGCTCGTATTTGAGAGGAGTCGTCCCATAGAGAATCTTGTCGATCGCCAGCGAATCGCGCAGGTCAAGCTGGATACGCGTGCCATCCTGAAGCATCCTGAAGCGGATCGTATTCTTTCCGCTGATCCACTGCTTGTCGGGATCGACGCGAATGTCGAGATGGTAATAAAGCAGGTCGTTGTTCGCCCGGTACGGACCATAGGCACCTCGCAGCATGTCATAGCGCGTCGGAATCGGCGAGCCTGCATCGTTCGGCCGGATATGCGGCTTGGGTTGCGCCGCGGCTGGGGCTGGCGGCTGGCCGGTCTGGCTTGAGGTCTGCTGGGGCGTTGCGTGGGCGCCTGGAATGTTTGCGGCAACAGCGAAAAGAACGAACAGCGGCCATCCATGAGCTCGAAAAGCAAGGAATCGCATGGCGCCATCTTAAAGACGAGGGTTCATCCACGCAAAAAAAGGAGAGCGGCGTTACTGCCCGCTCTCCCCGTTAGAATTCCATCTGCTCATGCGAGCGGATGTATTCAATGACAGCCTCGCTCCAGCCGTCGATGTGCGTCCAGTCGCCGTAGCCCACTCCGTTGCGGAAGCTGGCCACGTTCACCACGTATCCGCGGCCGCGGGGTGCGGGCACACGGTCGTGCGACTGTTCATCGGTAATTACGATGAGACGATCGTACGAGTCGCGAAGCTCTTCGAGTGCGCGACCCAGATACGTCCCACCGTGCGGCTGGCTCTGCGCAATGGCGTCACGCAGTGCGAAACCACGCCGTGCCGGAACAGCCTGCAGGCGCTCGGAGAAGGTGTAGACTCCCACCTCGTCCGCGATCTCGCGCAATAGCACCGCGAGACCCGCAGCCGCGTCCATACGCAACATCTCCGACCTCGCCGACAGCCGCGCATCCATGCTTCCGGATACGTCGACCAGCAACAGCGTCCGGCCCGCGAGACGCGACTGGCCCTGCAGACTCAGAAACATTGCCTGCTCCAACCACGGCTCCCACTGCGGCGCATACCGGGCCGCCGCAACGAAGCGGAACGGAAGCACGCGCTCCACGCGAATGGCCGCGAGCGCATGCTGCACCAGCTCCGGCTCAACCCCCGCCGCCTGCATGTTGCGCAGGTTACGAAGCAGCGCGAGAGCGCCCAGCCGATTCTCGATCAGCAGCGACTCCCACACCTCTCGCTTCTGCTCCCCGCGCGACAGGCGAACCTCCCACGTCTCCGGCGAGGGCAACTCGCCCTCGATCAGCTGACGCCACGTGAGCGCTTGTTCTGCAGTCACGGGCTTGGCGTGCGTGAGGAAGAGCACGTCGCGCAGCTTGACTACGCCGCCACGATCGTACTTGGCCAGCGCGTGCTCGTCGAACTTGCTGAACGCCCCGGCCAGTCCCTTCTTCACCTGCGCGGCGAGCGGCTGGCGGCCATCCTTCCAATAAATGGCAAGAAACTCCGCCAGTTCATCGGCGCGCTGGATCACGCGCGCCAGCGTCTCCGCCACCAGACCGCGATGCGTCGCGTAACGCGCCATCTCGCGAACGAGCAACAGTGGAGCATGACGCAGCTTCATCTGCTCGCGCGCCTCAATGGCGAGCGCGGCAACCTTCGCGGCTTCGACGCGCGGAACCAGCGCAGCGATGCGATCGGCAATGGTCACGCCATCCTCGTAGAACTGGTTCTCCCACAACATGTAGGCCAGCACGGAGCGCCGCAACTGCGCTTCCGCGCTGATCTGCGCAGCGGGCGCGCCCTCATGCGTCCTCAGGGCCGTGCCCGCGAATCCAAGGTAGCTAAACTTCAGAATATTTTGGCGGGACATATCGCCGCTCCTTTCCAGGCTGCCGGATTGTGTCAGCTTCGTCTTCCGGTCGGCATCCTCTGAGGACCGGGACAAAGTCACTTATGATGGCTACTCACTCTCAACATCTGCCTTTCCGGCGAGAACTGCGCCGCCGAAACCTTCGATCTTCGACTCGACGATCTTGTTGAGATCGATGATGAAAGCGATCTTCTCGAGCTCGCAGACAGTCGGAGTCTCCTTGCTCAGATAATCGGTGCACACCTTCACCGGGAACGAAACCAGGCGCGCCTCACGGAGATAGCAGCAGCGAATCTCCTCTTCCTTCTCGGAGTAGCCAATCTGAATGCTCGCGTAACGGCAGCTGCGGCAGAGCGACTCCTGCACAACCCCCGTGACACTGCGCACGATACGAATGGCCATGACGTGTCTCCTGAACACGGTTGAGGCTCACAGCGATTTCTGCCGCAAGCAGTTGTTGTTAAGCACCGGGGACATCCGGAACAGGTTTATGCCGAACGTTCTACCGCTGAACTAATCCACGTTGCCGTGGATGCAGGAGTCGAACCTGCGTCCTTTCGGTCCGATGGAACCCATTCACACGCCACCGGCGCAGTTACAAATACAATCTCCGGGGATTCGTTGGCCCGGGTTGATCCACTGGACGAGATCGCCCAGCGGATTCGGCGGCATCCTAAGCCGCCCGGTCGGCAGGAAGTATCCCGAACCTTCACCACCGGAGATTCTTTTCAAGCGCCAGGGAAAGATCGTGCGCGGCTTTTACCGTTCTCACCGAAGTGAGAGCGGCAGCGGATTCGAACCGCACGCCCTTGCGGGCTCCCGTCAGAAGTATCCGCACACTGCGCCACTGGCGCCTCTTCCTTCACTGCACGGGGGAACGATCGCGACGCGGTGTTTTCTTTACCAGAGAAGTATCCGCATCCTTCACCACCCGTAACTGCAAAGGTAGATAGGACCTGTATATGGCTGGCTTTGGGGGGTTAGCAGAGGATCAGCGCTGTTATATTCGTGCGCCGCCGGGCAGAAGCTGAGCCATAAACCAGACGGTCCCTGGCGCGTTATCTAGCGCCGAGTCCATCTGGTGACCGAGTTTGAAAATGGTGGTCATGGTTTGCTTCCCCTGCTCGCAATACAGTGCCACAGGTCGGCTACAAATATCAAGCAAAAAAATAGATTTATTTTATTTGTAACTATGAATCGCACAAATAGCATGCCGGGCGCCAATCGTGCTTGATGGCTGCCCGGCGACCGTGAATTGCTGATTTCGAATCGCTACTGCTTTTGACCAGCCTGGTTCCAGTCGATGATATTCACCAGATTCCAGGGGTTTTTGCGCAGCTCAAACTGAAGCTCGCCCTGTTTGTTAATGATCAGCTGGCAGGCGGGATAGAGAACGCCCTTGGTCTGTTTCTTATCGGCGTCGTTAATGTCGATCTCGCCGGCAGTCAGGTTGTAGGCCGTACTCGGCCCGGCGTTCATAGCCTCACCGATCCTGATCACGCGGTTGGTGGCGAAGCGAATCCTACGGCCGGTGGGCGTTTTAACCACGCGAATGTAACTGAGTTGGGTGCCCAGCGTGCCGGTAATGGCGATGCGGCCAACGGACGGCGCCTTGCTGAGTGCGTCCACCAAGCCTTGGTTCTGGCCCTTCTTGAAGGCGGCGATGAAGGCGTCTCTCTCTTCATCCGTGGAGTATCGGGTAATGATGATTTTTACGCTGACAGTCTTGCCCAGCTGCGTACTTGTGCCCATCGCCGTGGCGTCGATCGTCTCTGTTGCGTTTTTGTCCGGTCCCTGTTCTTGTGCGGAAATCGCCGGGGTCACCGCCGTCAGCAGCAGAACAGCAACCAGAAGGCTGCCGTAACCGAACTTGCGAACCAATTTGTGTACTATGAATTTCAAATCGTTGCTGGTTGCCATGGTCTCGTCTTCTCCGTAAAAGCTTTCTGAACTTGAACTTCGCAAACGGCTGAGCCCCCTTGGGACCTGCAGCTGGACCTTGCAACAAAGAAAGGTTGTTTTTAAGGTCGAGCGGAAGTATACACCCCGTTAAAATGCCGCGATACCTGAAAAAATGCTAGTGCCGGATGCCGACGTCGGCTACTTCTGCAGATTGACATAGACGTGGCACGGCTGCTCCAGCGTCTGCAAACCGAGCCTCTTTCCGCAGGAGTATTCCAGCTGGGTTACCTTGTGTCGCTTCAGCCAGGCGGTCGATCCAGGCAATGAAATACGCAGCGAACTCTCTTCCTTTTGTGCATTCAGCCTGCCCCTGTCCTTTGCCAAACAAACGTGCGGAAGAGATGGCACAGCTACCGGGGTGCGAGTTACTCTATTTCGCGAGATACTCTTCTTAAGGAAGAGTTCGATGATCCGTACCGCTAAAAGCTCGCGACAGGTAGCTACCATTCTTGGGGCCGTTTTCCTGTCGGCTGCATTTGCGCCTGTCTGCGCCTGGGCGGCTGACGATCCGGACGAAGCTTCCCCTCTAACGGTGACTGCCGATTTTAATCGGGACGGAATCACCGACAAAGCAGAGGTTACGCTGCCCGACCGAGATCGCTCTGGACCCGGTATTCTCACCGTGTCGCTGGGGCAGCCCGGGGGAGCCTTCAAGTCGGTGGCCTCCTATCCGGTGCTGGGACACGCTCCTCGGTCGCTCGTCGTCGCGGATTTCAACAAGGACGGCATTCCAGACCTGATCGTAGGAGACGACGACGGATCGCTGAGGTTGTTCCTTGGCGACGGAAAGGGCAACATGGCTCCCGCCGGCGACATCGCGCACCTCGGCTCGGTCGTGTCGATCGCGGTGGCTGACTTCAACCATGATGGAATTCCCGACATGGCCGTCTCGGATTGGCGCGGGAGTTCGGTGACGATCTTTCTTGGCGTCGGCGACGGCTCGTTTCGGCGCGAATGGTCCTACCCACTGCGGATGCCCGGAACCGTTGCCCAGCTCTCCGCCGCAGATTTTAACGGAGACGGGAATCCCGATTTGGCGGTGATATACGGTGACGACGGAGCGTACACCTTCGATGTCATGGTGGGCAATGGGAAAGGCGCCTTCACTCCCGCGCCCGAGCTAAGCGTCACGAAAGACCCGAACGCCCATTGTCCCGCCTGAATGCGGGGAAACCCAGCAGGACAGAAACGGATTTATAAATTCGAGCCGAAGGCCAGCAGACGGCCGTCGCAATCCTTCAACATTAACTCTCGCGAGTGCCATAGCATGTTGCCAAGTTCATCGTGATTGGATCGCACAAGGGCGGCGGCTATCTGCCGACTGCCATACCACCGTGACTACGGCCCCGATGCCTGCTCTCGTGCGTTGGCCCGGGTTATTCCGCTCTCAGGGCTTCCACTGGATTTACCGCGGCCGCACGGCGAGCCGGCAAATAGCCGGCAAGTACAGCGGAAAATACCAAAAAGAAAGGTATTGCAACATAGGTAAAAGGGTCCAGCGGGCTGATGCCAAATAGCAGAGACTTCATGAACTGCGTCAGCCCGGCCGCCGCGACGACACCGATTGCCACACCGATTCCCGTCAGCACGAGGGCAGAGCGGACGAACATCCACGCCAGTTCGCTCTTCTTCGCGCCCAGCGCCATGCGGATACCAATCTCGCGTGTGCGCTGCGAGACCGCATACGAGATCACACCGTAGATGCCGAGGACGCCGAGAGCCAGCGCCATCGTCCCGGCTATGGCCAGCATTACAAGCGTGAACGAAGTGCGGGCCATCGATTGGCTATAGATATCCTGCATGGTGCTGACAGAAGCCACAGGCAGATTCGAATTCACCGACCACACGGCCTGCTGCATTTCGTTGATGAAGGCCTGCGTCCCGGCACGATTGCTGCGCATTGCGAAGTAAGCGGTGCGCCTTGCATCGAGGGGTGATCCAGGACCGTAAAGATCGGGCATCATCGAAGGCCAGTACACGGTTGCAGGCGAGACCTGATCCACGCCATTTTCGCGCACATCCTGGACCACCCCGACAACTTCATGCCACGGCATGCTGGTAAATTCGCGGAACGGCCTGCCAATGGCCGCGCTGGGCGATCCCCACAGTTCGCGTGCCAGACTCTCAGACATAATGCCCACCGGTCTCAGACCGTATATGTCCGTCCACGTGAAATCGCGCCCGGCAACGATTCTCGTGCCGGCGGTATGGAAATAGCCTGGCGAGACATAGTTGTACAGGCGCATGGGAGCATTTTCGCCTTCGTAGTTTTTACCTTCGATGTAGATCTGGTTCCAGGCCGGTTCTCCTCCACTCATGGGAACGGAAACGGCGAAGCCTGCGGAGGAAACGCCAGGAATCGCGGCGAGTTTGTCCTGGATGTTGTTCTGAATCCGCGTGACCATCTGTGGATCGCGAATCAGCGTCTCCGGAATCGAAATGCGAATCACCTGTAGCAACGCAGGGTCAGAGAAGCCCGGATCGACGTTCCGCATTGCGTTGAAAGTGCGGATCATCAGCACGGCGCTGATGAGCAGCACCAGCGCCATGGCTACCTGCGCCACGACCAGCAGGTTGCGTCCGCGCTGCCGCTCCCGGCTCACGCTTGCCGTTCGCATTGCACCAAGCAGCGGTATGACTTGCCGCGAAGGAGTGTAACGCAGCACGGGAATGGAGCCGAACAGGAGCCCTGAGAGCATCGACAAGATCAAGGTGAATGCGAGCGATCGGCCGTCGAGCGAGATCTCGCTCAGACGGGGCAGATTCTCGGGCCCAATCGCCGTCAACAGGTGCAGCCCCACATACGCAACTCCTACGCCGACTGCGCCACCCAACAGACCAAGCGTCAGACTCTCGAGCAGCAGCTCCCGGGCAATCCTCCATCTGCCGGCGCCAAGCGCTGAGCGCACCGCGAGCTCCTGCTGGCGCGAATCGGCGCGTACCAGCAGCAGATTGGCCACGTTGGTGCACGCGATCAGCATCACGACGCCGATCGTCGCCATCACCACCCACAGCACGTTGCCGACGCTGCCGACCACTTGCTCCTTTAAAGGCTGAAGCGCCGGCGTGATCTTCCAATTCAGATACCAGTGCGGATCGCTGCCCGGGCCGTTAGACCAGGAGTCCATCCAGACATTGAGCAGACGCGCCACATCAGCGTCGGCCTGCGAGATCGCAACGCCCGGCCGAAGCCGCGCGATACCCCGAAATGCAAAGCCGGCCAGCTGCTGCTTGACCGGATCGAAGGCCAGCGGCACCAGCAGATCGAAGTCGTAATTGACCACCCTGAATCCACGCGACATCACGCCAGCGATCTCACGCGGCTGAGAGTCTACGCTAATGGTGCGGCCCACCACACCCGGATCTCCGCCGAAGCGCCGCTGCCAGTATCCATAGCTGAGCATCACCCGCTGCGCTCCGCGCGGGTTCTGATCGGCTGCGGTAAGCCATTGTCCGGCGACGGCAGGTACATCAAGAGTCTGGAGAACACCGTCCGTAATCATCGCCGTGTTTACCTGTTCCGGTTGTGCGATCCCCGTGATGCTTGCAGTCGCCGGCAGCCACACGCCTACCGATTGGAACGCGCGGTTATGCGCGGCAAAGGTGAGATACATCGAGGCCGAGACGCGCAGTTCATCCCGGAAGTCGGCAAGGCCGGGCGCGCCGGGCGCGTTGAGGTGAAGCGAAACCAGTTGCTGCGGCTCATGGTAAGGCAGCGGCCGGAGCAGCACGCTATTCAACACGCTGAACACCGCGGTGTTGGCGCCGATGCCTATCGCCAGTGTCAGGATGACGGTCGCGGCGAATCCCGGCGATTTACCCAACCGCCTAAAGGCAAATTTCAAATCGGCCGCAACCGACTCGATTGCTCTCCATTGCCACACCTC
>JABCZC010000076.1 GCA_013289875.1 Acidobacteriota bacterium
TGGTCGGAGATCCCGGCGTTGAAGAGCAGCGCCTTGGTCGGGATGCAGCCGACGAGCAGGCAGGTGCCGCCGAGGCGGCTGTCCTTTTCGATGAGGGCGACTTTGAGGCCGTACTGGCCGGCGCGGATGGCCGCGGTGTATCCGGCGGGTCCGCCGCCGAGGATGGCTAAGTCGTAGATGGTCTCTGCCAAGGGAAAGCTCCGTTCAGGGTAGCGATGGCGTGAGGGATCGGGCCCGCTGGTCCGGGCTCAACCCAAACACTCTATTGTACGCAAGGATTCCGATATGGAAGATGCCGGAGGAAAGGGAAAGATGCAGAGGGCTACGCCAGCAGCTTCGCCGCATCCTTGGCGAAATAGGTCACGATAAATCCAGCGCCGGCGCGGCGGATCGACAGCAGAGACTCCATCATGGCGCGCTCTCGGTCGAGCCAGCCCTTGGCGAAGGCCGCCTGCAGCATCGAATATTCACCCGACACCTGGTACGCGCCGATCGGTACATCAAACCGCTCCCTGGCTGCGCGGATCACGTCGAGATAGGGCAAAGCCGGCTTCATCAGGATCATGTCCGCGCCCTCGCCGAGATCGAGATCGATCTCGCGCATGGCTTCGCGGAGATTGGCTCCATCCATCTGGTAGCTGCGGCGGTCGCCGAACTGCGGAGCGGAGTCGGCCGCTTCTCGAAACGGTCCGTAGAAGGCTGAGGCGAATTTCGAAGCATAGGAGAGGATGGGCGTCTGGTCGTAGCCCACTTCGTCCAGCTCATCGCGGATAGCCGCCACGCGGCCATCCATCATGTCGCTGGGTGCGACGATATCGGCACCGGCCCGGGCCAGCGATGCGGCGGTTCTTGCCAGCAGCCGCACGCTGGTGTCGTTCTCGATCTCATTGTCGTCGCCGTCCTGCTTCACAATCCCGCAGTGACCGTGCGAGGTGTATTCGCAGAGGCAGACATCGGCGATCAGCACCAGCTTCTTCGCCGCTGACGACTGCTTGAGCGCGCGCAGGCCGCGCTGCACGATGCCGTCCTCGTCCCACGCACCCGTCGCCTGTTCGTCCTTGCTCTCGGGGAGGCCGAAGAGCAGCAGGCCTCCGATCCCCAGCAAGGCCGCGGCTTCAGCTTCCTTCAAGGCCTCGTCAACCGACAGATTGAAGACGCCGGGCATCGGGGCGATCTCCTTGCGGATACCCTCTCCCGGGCAAATAAACAGCGGATAAATCAGCGCCCCCGGTTCAAGGTGCGTTTCGCGGACGAGGTTGCGCATGGCCTCGGTGCGGCGCAGACGGCGCAGCCGGGTGACGGGGTATTCCATGGGGCTATTGTAGCTATCTGAGTGAGAACGAGTTGTCAGTTGTTAGTCCCAGTCCCCAGTCTTGAGGTACTGGGGACTGATAACTTGTGAACTGTCAACTCCTACACTTCCGCCATCTGTTCGTACTCCTGCGCGGAGAGCGAGGGCAGCAGTACCCAGAGCGTATAGATGGCGAGCGCGGTTCCGGTGATGGGCTTGATGAGGGTGAGAAATGCCACCACGATGGCCAGAATGCGCGCCCAGGGGGCGCGGCGGCTGAGCGCAATGCCGGTCACGGCGGAAAGAATGGTGCGGCCGATGACAATGACGGTGATGAGCGGAGCGAACCAGGGCATCTGGTTGAAGGGGAATTCGCCGAAGGGGCCGTGGTGCCAGTGGTGCCCGAAATAGCCGCTGAAGAAACCGCTGAAGAAAGACATGGCGAGCACCCAGCCGAGGAGAGTCCAAACCCCGTATGCGATCCACAGAACAGAGAGAGACTGAAGATGGCGATGCACGCGCGTGTAAAAGCGCGGCGCGACGGCTGCGCCCGGGCCGACGGCGAGCGGCACCATCTGGGGAACGGCCCTGCCGCACTTCAGGCAGAACTGCTGGCTGGGGTCGATGGGTTGTCCACATCCACTGCAATACATAGGTTGGTCCCTCCTTTGCCACGAAAGACCTGGTTAAGTTACGCAACCGCCGCTGCGCTTGTTCCGGATACCGTTCCGCCCCTACCGTTAGGATGAGCTTATGGCCTTAATACATCCCATCCCGAGCGTAGTGAGCGATTGTAGCCGGTCTGTGCTCGAATGGGACCGTTTTCTTGACTTGCTGGCCGGCTATGCGCAGTCGGCGACCGGCAAGCAGTGGCTGATGGCGCTTGCTCCTTCGACCGATGTGCAGTGGGTTCGCAGCGAGCATACGCTGGTCGCCGAAATGCGCCTGCTATTGCACGCCGGCGCGCGGCCTTCGCTGGGCTCGCTCTTCGATCCTTCCGAGCCGCTTGCGAAGTCGCGCATTGAAGGCGCGGCGCTGGAAGCGGACGAGATCCGTAGGGTGGTGAATCTGGCCGAAGACATCTCGGGCTGGGTAGCGCTACTCGGTGCTCCGCCCAACAATCTCGAAGGTGCCTTGCCCGAGCTGCGCGCACTGGCCGGCGATCTGCTCACCCTGCCTCTGACGCCGCTGGTCGAGTCGCTGCGTTCCAGGATTCTGCCCGACGGCACGCTCACCGACGACGCATCGCCCGAGCTCCGGCGGATTCGCCGCGAAATGGATCGCCAGCAGCGCGCCATCGAAGAGAGCCTCCGCTCGGCGCTGCGCCGCTTCTCCGAAGGCGGCAGCACACAGGATGACGTGATCACCATTCGCGGTGAGCGCTTCGTGATTCCGGTAAAGGCCGAGTGGAAGCGGCGGGTGCAGGGCGTGGTGCACGGCGCAAGCTCGAGCGGGCAGACGGTTTACGTGGAGCCGCTCGAAACCATCGAGCTGAATAATGACTTAGTCCGTCTGCTCGAAGAGGAGCAATCCGAGATTCATCGCATCTTCGCCGCCATGACGCGGCAGATCGGGCAGTACGCGCCGGTCATTCTGAAAGCCGCCGAAGTTCTCGCGCAGGTCGACACATTGCAGGCGCGGGCGCGGTTTGCCTTGGAGTTCAACTGCATCGAGCCCCATTTTGCTGATCCCGCTATTCCGGAGTTGCTGTTGAACCAGGCGCGCCATCCCTTGCTCGATAAACGGCTGCGTTCACAAGGTGGAAGCGTCGTTCCCATCAGCCTGTCTCTCACTTCCGACGCGCGGCAGCTGATCATCAGCGGACCCAATACCGGCGGCAAGACCGTTGCCCTGAAGACAGCGGGGCTGCTGGCCATTATGGCCCAGAGCGGAGTTCCGCTACCGGTCGAAGAGGCGGTGCTTCCGGTCTTCGACGCGATCCTCGCCGACATCGGCGATGCGCAGTCGATCGAGCAGAATCTGTCGACGTTTTCCGCGCATATCGTCAATCTGAATCGCATAGCGGAGCGGGCGAATGCTTCCTCTCTGGTCCTGCTCGACGAACTCGGCTCGGCGACCGATCCGGAAGAGGGCGCGGCGCTGGCGGTGGCGATCGCCGAACACTTTCTGCGCTCGGGCGCGTGGGCCATCGTCTCAACCCATCACACGTCGCTCAAGGTGTATGCCGAAAATACGCCGGGCGTGGTCAACGCCGCCGTGGGCTTCGACGAGCGCACGCTCGCGCCCACCTACGAGCTGCGGCAGGGCGTTCCCGGAGCCTCGGCGGGCATCAACATCGCAGCCCGGCTGGGTCTCGCACAGAACATGATCGATGCGGCGCGCTCGCGGCTAAGCACGCAGACGCTGGACATCGGCCGCTTTCTCGACAGCCTGCACGAGCAGCTTCGCGCGGTGACGGTGGAGCGCGAGCAGATCCGTCAACTCGAAGGCGAGCTGAAGCGCGAACGCGCGCGGCTGGAAACGGACGGCATGAAGGAGTGGCGCGCCAAGGTCCGCGAGATGGAGCAGAAGCTTGAGTCGCTGCTCAAAGATTTCGAATACCAGGCGCGGGAGACAGTTCGCGCCATCGACGACCGCGCGGCACAGCAAAAGCTTTCGAAAGACGCCGAGCGCCGCATCGCGCGGTTGCGGCGGGAGTTCTCCGAGGGCTTCAACGCATCTGTCGTCGCGCATCACACCGGCGCCGACAAGGGAGACGCGCATGCGCAGCCGCACGTGGTTCGTCATGTAGTCGCGGGAGACACGGTCAAGCTACGCACGCTGGGGAAGACAGCGCGGATCGAACGCCAGATCGACGACAAGACCTTCGAGGTTGCTGTCGGTCCGATGAAGATGCGCATTGCCCGCGACGAGATTGCCGAAGTGGTGCGTTCGGCCGCCGCACAGACTCCATTGCAGGCAGCGCGCGGCCGGCGCGGCGTCTCGGTTTCGATGGCTGAGCCCGATGCCAGCGTGGGCTGGGAGATCAACGTCATCGGCCGCACGGCGGACGAGGCTCAGGACGAAGTAGAGAAATTTCTCGACCGCGCCTTCCTTGCCGGTCTGCCGCGTCTTCGCATCATCCACGGCACTGGGATGGGCGTGCTGCGGCGAACCCTGCGTGAATACCTGCGCCATCATCCGCAGGTGGCGACGGTCACCGAGGCAGCGCAGAACGAGGGCGGAGCAGGCGCGACCGTGGTGGAGTTGAAAGAGTAGCTTTTATCCACGTCTCAGCAAAGATTTCTCATTTCGCTCGACGTCCCTCCCGCCGCGGGAACGTAGCACTTCTGGGTGTAATCCATCACCATGCGATCGGCATTGAAGCGCCACCCCAGCGTGCGAATCGTCCGCTTCATGCGTTTGATCCACCCGCGCGGCAGGCCGTCTTTGTCACGCTGATAGTAGAGTGGAATCAGTTCGTCGCGGAGCACGCGGTAGAGGTCTTCACCGTCGCGGTTGTCATGGACATCCATGTTTGAGTGCGTTCTGCCCGCGCCGATGGCGAAGCCGTTGAGGCCGTCGTAAGCTTCGGCCCACCAGCCGTCAAGGACCGATAGGTTCAGGCCCCCGTTGAGCACCACCTTCTGTCCGCTGGTACCCGAGGCCTCGAGCGGCCGCCGCGGATTGTTGAGCCACACATCGACGCCCTGCACAAGATACCGGCCGACGTTGATGTCGTAGTCCTCAATGAAGACCAGCTTGTCGGCGAACTTGGTGTCGCGCATCCTCTCCGCGATCTGCTGAGTACCCGTTTGCCCGGTTCATCGTGCGGATGCGCCTTGCCGGCGAAGAGGAACTGCACCGGCCGCTTGGGATCGTTAACCAGCGAGGCCAGCCGCTCGATATCGGCGAGGATGAGATTCGCCCGCTTGTAGGTGGCAAATCGCCGCGCGAAGCCAATGGTCAAAGCATCCGACGAGAGCACCTTGCTCAGCCTTAGCAGAGTCTCGGGCGATTCGCGGCGGCGATCGGCCTGTTCACACGCGCGTCGGCGCACGAAGTCGAGGAGCTGCGACTTCAGGCTGAGGTGTGTCTCCCAGAGTTCGCCATCGTCGACGTTCTCGATCTCTCCCCAGGTGCGCGCGTCTCCGCTGCGGTGCTGCCATCCAATGCCCAGATGGCGATCATAGAGGCGGCACATCTGCGGCGCAAGCCACGATGGGACGTGCACGCCATTGGTGATGTGGCCGATGGGCACAGCGTCCTCCGTCCTGCCTGGAAAGAGGTCCTTCCACATGGCGCGCGAAACCTCGCCATGCAGAGAAGAAACCGCATTGGCGCGGCGCGAAAGCTTGAGCCCGAGCACCGTCATGCAGAAAAGTTCGTGGTGATCGAACGGACGCTCGCGGCCAAAGCTCATGAGCTTCTCGCGCGTCAGGCCGAGTTCTTCGCGCAGCGGCCCAAGGTGTTCCTCGATCAGGTCGGCGTTAAAACGGTCGTGACCGGCGGGCACAGGAGTGTGGGTGGTAAAGATGACTTCGCGCGGAATCTGGCTTGCGGCGGCGTCAAAGCCCATGCCTTCTTCTTCCATGCGGGTGCGAATGGCCTCGAAGACGGCGAAGCCGCTGTGTCCCTCATTAAGGTGCAGAACGCCAGGAGCAATGCCCATTGCCTTGAGAGCGCGAAAGCCTCCAACGCCGAGCAGGAGCTCCTGGCGTATGCGCGTGCGTCCGTCGCCGCCGTACAGGCGAGAGGTAAGCTCCAGATCTTCGGGCGCATTTCCGGCTACGTTGGAGTCGAGTAGCAACAGGTCGCAGCGTCCCACCTTCACCTGCCAGACCTTTGCTCGAATCAAGCCGCCCCGGGTTTGAATTTCGATGACGACCGGCTCACCATTGGTGCTGATCGCCGGCTGCATGGGCAGCTGGTTAATGTCCGTCTCGAGATACTCCTCGCGCTGCCAGCCGGTCTGGTCAAGGCGCTGCAGGAAGTATCCCTGGCCATAAAAGAGACCAATGCCGATGAGCGGAATGTCGAGGTCCGACGCGCTCTTGATGTGGTCGCCGGCGAGCACGCCCAGGCCTCCGGAATAAATCGGCAGCGATTCGTGCAATCCGAATTCAGCTGAGAAATAAGCGACCGGACGCGGCCGCAGCACACCCGCATGCCCCGCTCCCCAGGTACGGTCAGCCTGCAGATACTCCTGCTGGCGGCGGTAGACGTAGTTAATGCGGCTGTGCAGAACCAGTTCCGTCGCGCGGCGTTCGATCTCTTCCAGAGGAATTTCGCTGAGCATCGAAATTGGATTTTGATTCAGCTGCCGCCAGCGCACGGGATTCAAATCGCGAAAAAGGCTGATGCAGTCGTGATCCCAGCTCCACCACAAGTTGCGCGCGAGCGACCAGAGGCGCTCCTGCGCCGGAGCGATGAAGCGGTCCAGAGTACGCGCCTCGCTGACCACGGGAGCGACCTGGTTCGCAGCTTCTACCAGCATACGGATTTCCGTCTCGCGGAAGATCCGCGGGTCTTTGGTCTGAACGACGAGCACACCCTGCAGAATGCCCCGATCGATGAGGGGCACGCCCAGAAAGGAGTGATAGACCTCTTCGCCCGATTCCTTGAAGTATTTGTAGCGCGGGTGGTTGCTCACGTCCTCGACGGCCACCGGCAGCACCTGTTCGGCGACCAGCCCGGCGAGCCCCTCGCTGAGCGGCATGCGCAGGGTGCCGATACAGCGCGGATGCAGTCCCAGAGTCGCAGCCAACACCAGGTTTGACCGGTCGGGTTCGAGTAAATACGCGGAGCAGACATCGGTACGGAAGCGCGTCGCGATCAGTGCGGCCACGTTCATGAGGGTGTCGGCCGGCTTGCCGCCCGATTCGGTGAGGCTCGTGATCTCCTCCAGCGTGAGAACAAGACTGGCGTCGGTTTCTTTGTAGAACTGGGTCATCAGCTCCCCCTCGATCCTGATTTGTCGACAGTCGTACCAATGCCTCAAAAAAAGAGGCATTGTCCGGCCCGGAAACGCGCAGCATCAGTTGGCTGATTGCTGCAAGACCGGATTAGAAAACCATCTTGCCGTTCGCTGATCGGGAGAAGCCATGATACCCGGATGCGGTCGGAGGCGGCGAGAGAAATCTGCCGCGGACGAACAAGGCCTTTCCCAGATTGCACTTGCTTACCATCGTTGTCAGCCGCATTCTGGATTTTCAGCGTCTAACAGTGCTAGGATTCAGCACGCAATCGCTCAGAAGTCTGGGGAGGATAGTCCATGATTCGCGTGATTACGGTAGAGCGGGAGTACGGCAGCCGGGGCGCGGAATTTGCCACTCAACTGGCAAAGCACCTGGGCTGGAAGTTGATCGACCAATGCCTGATTGAGGAGATTGCCCAGAAGGCGGGCGTCACCAAAAAGCTCGCCGAGCGCTGCGACGAGCGGCTTGACCCGTGGTATCACCGCTACGGCAAGGCCTTCTGGCACGGCTCGCTGGAGCGGCTGCCGGCGCTGCCCGAGTCGGAGATCTTCGACAGCGAGCGCATGGTGGAGTTCGTGCGCGAATATTTGGGAAAGGTGGCCGAAGAGGGACACTGCGTTGTGGTGGGGCGCGGCGCGGCCAGCATTCTGGCAAGAGCGCCGCACTGCTTCCATGTCTTCGTGTACGCATCGCTGTGGCGCAAGGTGCGCTGGTTCGAGGAGCAGTTTCCCGAGCATGCGAAAGAGGCCGAGCAGGAGCTCGCGGCCACAGACCTGCGTCGCGCTGCCTATGTTCGCCACTTCTATGACCAGGAGTGGACCGACCGGCGGCTCTACCACCTGATGATCAACTCCTGCATGGGTTTCGAGGCCATGGTGAAGGCAACCATCGATGGAGCCGGTCTCTCGGTTGCGGCGCGGGCCGCTTCCTGAGCGCTTGAAAATAACACGCAGGCGGCGCCTCTATTAAACAGCAGGTACAACCATTTCTTGCGCGAACCCCTCTATGGTTCTGTCGCGTAAGTCTTTCGTGCATCCCGAACGGACAAGAAGCTGAGCACGAAGGGTCCTGCCGCAGGAGAGAAAAACATGCTGCTCATCATTCTCATCGTTTTGCTGTTGCTGTTCGGATTTGGCGGCTACCGCATGGGGCCGGGCATTGGCTACTATGGCGGCGGCGGCATCAGCCTAATTCTTCTAATCGTAATTATTCTGTTGCTGCTACACGTTTTCTGAGGCGTGCGGCGAGGTGCGATAACACCCCCTAAATTGCCGGAGAAGCGACGAAGGCCGGTGCCTTGGCACCGGTCTTTTTGTCGTAGGAGAATGCAGGCGTCGCGAAGCGAGGTCATCGAATGAAGAAAGTGTCGGTCGAGGTTCAGGTTCGAACCACCAACGATTGGTTTGGACACTTCGCCGCGTTGGCTTCCGGATGGCTGGGATCGAGGTGGGCTTTTGCCGGCGCCGGGATGGTTATCGTGGTTTGGGCCGTCACGGGGCCGGTCTTTCACTATTCTGACACTTGGCAGCTGGTCATCAATACCGGCACAACTATCGTGACGTTCCTGATGGTGTTCCTGATCCAGAACACTCAGAACCGCGATGCGCGTGCCATCAACCTGAAGCTGAACGAGCTGATTCGGGCCATCGATAAGGCTGGGGATCAGATGATCGATATCGAGAACTTGAGCGATCTTGAACTGGACGAGATACAGGCCAGATACGAGAAAATCAAGGCTGAGTGTATGCAGCGGCAGGCGCGGGGCAATCGGAAGACTATCTGAGGCGTCGCCCTTCACCCCGGGAGACAATGTTCTTCACAAATATGCGTTCTTGGGGTAGTTTCATTCATTTGGGAAAACATCCCCGAGCTGACCTCTCCCAAGGAGTCCACACGTGTTTCCTCGATCTGTTCGTCTTCTCGCCTGTGCCTACGTTTTTCTTGCTTTCTCCGCCGCTCATGCGCCGGCCGGCGCCGCATCGCCAGATCAGATTACTGACGAGAAAGTCCATGCGCGCGTCGCCGCGCTGCTCAAGCAGATGACGCTCGAAGAGAAGATCGGCCAGCTCAGCCAGCAGTTTGTATTCGGTAAGCCGGACGAAGTCGAGGACGCCGTCGCCAAAGGCCAGCTCGGATCGCTGCTTTTTGTGACTGATCCGGCTGTGATCAACCAGCTGCAGCACGTCGCCGTCGAGAAGACGCGGCTGCACATCCCGCTCATCTTCGGCTACGACGTGATTCACGGTTTCCGCACGATCTTTCCTGTTCCCATCGGCATGGCGGCATCGTGGGACCCCTCGGTCGAAGAAAAAGGGCAGACCATCGCAGCGCAGGAGGCGAGCTCAGTGGGAATTAACTGGGCCTTCGCACCCATGCTCGATATTGCGCGTGATCCGCGTTGGGGACGCATGGTGGAGGGCGCGGGAGAAGATCCTTATCTCGGCTCGGCCATGGCTGCAGCGCAGGTGCGCGGCTTTCAGGGCCCGTACATCGGCTCGCCGGAACACATTCTCGCCTGCATGAAGCACTTTGCCGGATACGGAGCAGCCGAGGGTGGCCGCGACTACGACGCCTCCTATATTCCTGAAGACCAGATGTGGAACGTCTACCTCCAGCCCTTCCACGCTGCGGTGAAGGCGGGCGTGGGCTCGGCTATGTCCGCTTACATGGATCTGAACGATGTGCCGGCGACGGGCAATCGCTGGCTTCTGGAGGATGTCCTGCGCAAAGACTGGGGTTTCAATGGTTTCGTGGTCAGCGACGCCGACGCCGTCAAGAACCTCAAGACCCACGGCTTCGCGAAAGATCTTTCTGACGCCGCTGTGCGCGGTCTAAATGCCGGTGTCGACATGGAGATGTCACTCGGCCCTGGCGCTTACCGGCAAACGCTCGCCGCAGCCGTAACCGGCGGCAAGGTCACAGTGGCGCAGATCGACGAGGCTGCCGGCCGCGTGCTCGCCGCGAAAATCCGCCTCGGCCTCTTCGAGCACCCTTACGTCGACGAGGCTCGCTCAAAACAGATCCTCGCCATGCCTGAACACCGCACCGCCGAGCGCCTTGCCGCCGAGCGCACCGCCGTGCTGCTGCGCAACGAGGGCCATCTTCTGCCGCTGAAGCCCGGCGCGAATCACTCCATCGCCGTCATCGGCCCCACCGCCGATTCGCAACTCGACACCCTCGGCTCTTGGGCCTTCCAGCAGGACCTCAACGAAACCGTCACGCTTCTGACCGGTATTCGCAGCAAGGCGGGCGCAGGTACTGAGGTCAGCTATACAAGCGGCGTCCAGATCAAGCGCAAATTCCCCTCTTTCTTCGATCAAATCTTTCACGTTCCGCCCTCCCCTGAATGGAGTCCTGAGCAGGCCGCGCAGGAAATACAGAAGGCCGTCGATCTCGCCCGGAACTCAGACGTGACCATCCTCGTGCTCGGCGAAGCACAGAACATGTCCGGCGAGGCCGCCTCGCGCGAATCGCTCGATTTGCCCGGCAAAGAGCAGCAGCTGCTTGAGGCAGTCGCCGCCACCGGCAAGCCCATCGTACTGGTCCTGATGAACGGCCGCCCGCTCGACATCCGATGGGCGTCGACCCATGTTCCCGCGATCCTCGAGGCCTGGTATCCGGGCACACAGGGCGGCAACGCGGTCGCCGATCTCCTCTTCGGAGACGCCGTCCCCGGCGGCAAGCTGTCCTTCGCCTGGCCGCGCGACGCCGGACAGATCCCCATCAACTATGCGCACAACACCACGTTCCAGCCGGAGAACCAGGCCCGCCGCTACTGGGATGAAGAGAGTACGCCCCTCTATCCCTTCGGCTATGGCCTCAGCTACTCGACGTTCAGCTTCTCGAACGTGAAAGTCAGCCAGCCCTCAGTGCGCGTCGGCCAGTCTCTCGACGTCACCGCCGATGTCGAGAACACCGGAGACACCACCGCCGATGAAGTCGCCCAGCTCTACATCCATCAGCAGTACGGCAGCACATCACGGCCTGTCCGCGTACTGAAGGGATTCACCCGCGTCACCATCCCTGCGCACCAGAAGACGACCGTACGCTTTCCGCTTACTCCCGAGGACCTCCGCTACTGGAGCACCGCAACACGAGACTGGGTGCAAGATCCCTCGGACTTCGACGTTTGGGTCGGCGGTGATTCGACGGCCGACCTGCACGCAAGTTTTGCCGTCACGCCGTGACCTAAAAAGTAGATCTGTCATCCTAAGCAAAGTTAGGCGCCTTGGCGTCAAACGAAGTCGAAGGAGCTGCTGTTCGAAACCCTGGCTCACTCCGTCCTCAGCGCCTTCATGGGATCGATCGAGGCAGCCCGTCGCGCCGGCACCCACGCCGCCAGCAGCGCGAGAAGCATCATGAGCAAGGGAACGACGCAGAAGGTGAGCGGATCGAGCGGGCTTACTTCAAACAGGAACTGTTTCAACAATCGTCCTGAAACGGCCGCCGCAAACAATCCCGCAATCGATCCGCCGAGTGCCAGCAGAAAGCTCTGCCGCACGATCATCATCACCACGTCCCTTCGCCGTGCGCCCAGAGCGAGGCGAATGCCGATTTCCCGCGTGCGCCAGCTCACGGTGTAGGCAATCAGGCTGTAGACGCCAACTGCGCCAACGCTCAAAGCGAGGAATCCAAACCCGAGCAGCAGCACCGTCAGAGAACGCGAATCCGCTGTCGACGCCGTGACCACCTCATCCATCGTGCGCACCCGCGTCACCGGAACCAGCGGGTCGATCTCGGCCACAGCTCTGCGCAATCCCGCAGCTGTCTGAGCTGCACCCGTCTGCGACCGCAGCAGGATCGTCATACTGGGCCGCTCATTCTTCTCTGTCATTGGCAGGTAGACCTCGTCGTCGAAACCGCTGCCCAGCCCGTCGTGATGTGTATTGCTCACGACGCCGACAACAACCAGGGCAACATTGGGATCGAGCAGTCCGGGCGTCGGCTCGTCGGCTAGCTCTTCGACATGCTTCCCGATCGGATCCTGGTTGGGCCACAGCGTCTGGGCCATCTGCTGATTAACCACAATTGCACGGCTTGCGCCCGACTGGTCGGAGTCGGTGAGGAACCGGCCGCGAACAAGATTCAATCCCACGGTATCGAAATAGCCTTTCGAAACTAGGCGTCCCGCGCCCTGCGGCGCTTGCTGGGTGGGCTGGCGCGGATGGCCCTCCGCATCGAAAGGATAGTTCAGGTCATAACCTCTTGACATCGGCAGCGAGTCGACCAGCGCCACATTCTCAACCCCCGCAATGCCCTGCGTCTTATCGAGCAGTTCGCTGAAGAATTCCTGGCAATGCCCCTGTGTCCGGCACGCCGTCGCATCAAGTGCCACTTCCGCAGTTACAATTCGATCTGTTCGAAACCCGGGATTCACTCGCGACAGGCTGTAGAGGCTATGCAGCATCAACCCTGCCGCCGTAATCACCAGCACCGACAAGCCGATCTGCCCCATCACCAGCAGCATTGAAATCCTTGCCTGCGAAGCTTTCCCCGCAACGCTCCTGCTGCCCGACCGCAGCGCCTGTTGCAAATCGGGCGACGCCATCCGGATCGCCGGCACCAGCCCGAACAAAACCCCCGTCAGCACCGACGCGCCTGCCGCAAAGAGAAAGACGGGCCAATGCAGCGCAATATCAGCCATTCGCGGCGTGTCCGCCGGCAGCAATCCTGTCAGCGCGCGCAGGCTCACCGCCGCCAGCACCAGCCCGACGACACCAGCCATCGCGCCCAGGATCACACTCTCAACGAGTAGCTGCCGCACGATCCTTGCCGCCGAAGCGCCGAGAGCCCCGCGAATCGCCATTTCCCGCTCCCGCGATGTCGATCGGGCGAGCATCAGGTTGGCCACATTCGCGCACGCGATCAACAAAATCATCCCCACTGCGCCGAAAAGCAGCAGCAGCCGAGGCCGCGTGTCGCCAACCACGGAATCGAGCAGCGGAACGACGTCGGTATTCGCCTCCCAGCTGTCGGGCATCGTCCACGGAAAGAGCTTTAGCAGTGCAGGATGCAGCCGCCTCAGCTCCGCCTGCGCGGCCGCCGGCGACACTCCGTCCTTAAGCCGTCCGAAGGCGCGATTATCGAAGTCCTTCCACTGGTCGATAGGGTCGCCGCCTTTGAACGAAATCGGAATCAAAAACTGCGTATCCGCATACGGGAAACGTACTCCCGCCGGCATCACGCCAATGATCCGTCTCGAGATGCCATCGATGCGTACCGTCTCGCCGATCACTCCGGGATTCCCGGCGAAGCGCTGGCGCCAGTATCCGTAGCTCAGCATGACAACCAGGTCCCGCCCGCTGACGGCATTGTCCGGCGTGAAGAAGGTGCCGACCGCGGGATATATGCCCAGAGTGTCGAAGGTGTTGACCGTTACCGCTGACCCAAACACGCGCTCCGACTGGTCGTTGCCGGTGACATTCGATTCCGTGCTGGAGGCATACCCGGAGATTGACTCGAACGACTGCGAATGCTCCTGCCACGCCCGAATCCATCCCTTCGGGAAGTCTTCGGCGGATGGCCGGCCCTGTTCGTCAGTCCCCGAGATGCGCATCAGCCGCTCCTGCTGCGGATAGGGCAGAGGCCGCAGCATGATCGAGTCGATCAGCGTAAAGATCGCGGTGTTCGCGCCGATCCCCAGCGCCAGTGTCAGGACGGCGGTCAGCGCAAATCCCGGCGAACGCCGCAGCTGCCGCAGAGCAAACTTTGCGTCGGCGATGAGCGACTCGAGCCGCGGCCACTGCCATGCCTCACGCCCCTGCTCTTCGATCAGTGTCGCGTTGCCGAAAGCCCACCGCGCGGCCCGCACCGCTTCTTCGCGGCTCATGCCCTCGCGCACAAACTGCTCGGTCTTCTCTTCGAGATGCTCTCGAATCTCCTCTGCAAGGCCGCTATAACGCTCGCGGCGGCGCCAGAAAATCCTGGACACGACACGTGTAAACCAGCTCATCACAATCTCCTATTCCGACCGAAGTGCCTGCATCGGTTCGATCGATACCGCCCGCCGCGCCGGCAGCATCGCCGCCGCAAAACCCGTGCCCACCAGGATCAGAACAGCGGCGGCAAAGATCGCCGGATTCCCGGGACTCACATCAAACAGAAACGTCTTGATCGAGTGCGCTGCAAAGACTGCAAGACACCCTCCACCGACCGCTCCCACCACGAGCAGCACCGCGACCTGCCGCATTACCAGCGCAAAAATTCCTCCGCGGGTCGCGCCCAGCGCCATGCGCACACCAATCTCCGTCGTGCGCTGCGTCACATACGATGCCATCAATCCGTAGATTCCGATCCCGCTCAGAAGCAGGGCGAGCGCGGCAAAGAATCCCGAGAGCACAGACAACAGGCGCTCGCGGGCGATCGAGTCGTCGAACTGAACAGCGAAGGAGATCGGATCGGTTTCCGGACTGCCCGGCGCGAGTTCGTGGAGCGCTTTCTGCCACGCATTCCTGGCCTCGGCGAGGGTGGCGGCGTGAATCACGAAGTACATGGAGGCGAGGCTACCGGTGTTCACCCCAAAAGGCAGATAGACGGTCGGCGGTGCGGGCTCGCGGAGGCTCGTGTACTTCGCATCTTCGACAATCCCAATCACCTGGCAGTCCTGCGTTGTGATCTGGCCGACGTTCATGTTGCGATTGGTCTGGCGAAGGCTCTGCCCGATTGCGGTCGAGCCGGGAAAGATCCTGTTCGCCGCCGAGCGGTTGAGAATACAGGTCCCGGCATCGCTGTCTTCACCCGCGAAATCACGCCCCGCCAGCATCCTGGTTCCCAGCGTCGCAAAATAGCCCGCGCCCACGTCGTTCACCCAGTAGCGATTGGTGAAATCAATGGCCGGCTTCCCTGACGAGGCGCTGGTGAAAACACCGGTCTGCCCCATGCCGTGGAGAGGCGTGCTCACCGCCACGCTGGCGTTATCTACGCCGGGCATCTGTTCCATACGCAGAATAATGCGCCGGTAGAGGTGAGCGAGATCGAGACCTTTTTGCGGCAGTCTCTCGAAATCGGCAGGAGCCAGCAGAGTATTGTCG
Organism: Acidobacteriota bacterium; assembly: GCA_013289875.1. GTDB lineage: Bacteria > Acidobacteriota > Terriglobia > Terriglobales > Acidobacteriaceae > Silvibacterium. The sequence continues at coordinate 15,240 of JABCZC010000076.1, forward strand.
ATGCGAAAGCCAAGATGAGCAGCGCGGAGATGGCTGACTGTAGTGCTCAGCATGGCGGCGACCACAACCAGGGCAAGAGTCAACGCAACTTGCATGGGGAGAAAGATTCGCTGAGCGACAGTGTTCTTTCCGGCAGCAATACTGTGTCCGGAACGACGCAACGCGGGCTCGATCGAAATATGGCTGGCCAGCCAACCCGGAACGAGTCCGAAAAGCAGGGCGCACAGAACTGCGCAGCCTCCGGCGATGAGCAGGGTGAAAGGATCCGGCCGGACAGACAAAGACGCTGCGGCCTCGCGGTCGGCGAGAAATTGCAGCAGATAGCGGTCGGTTGCCCAGGCGAAGAAGATGGCCAGCGCACCTCCGCAGAGCGCGAGCAGGAGCGACTCGACGAGCACCTGCTGCATGATTCGCGTGCGCTCGGCACCCAGTGCACCACGGATCGCGAACTCATGCTCTCGCGTGGAGGCGCGCGCCAGGCAAAGCCCGGCGAGATTCACGCAGCAGACCAGCAGCACCACACCAACGAGAATCTGCAGCAGAAGCAGTGGCCGCGCATATTGAGGGCGCAGAAGGCTCCAGCCCTTGCCGCCCGGCCGCACCGCGAAGCTCGATCGCTCGATCACGGCAAGATGACGGACGGATGCCGGCAGTGTCTCAGAGACCGCGATCGGATAAATCGTCCGCATCTCGGCCGACGCCATTTCCTGGCTCACGCCGGGCATCAGCCGCGCCCACACCATAATCCACAGACCTCCCGGCTGACGCAGCATCGACTTCGCGCCGCGCATGACCGGCTCATATTCGAGCGGCAGATAAAAATCCGGATGCATCGCGACGAAGACGCCTTCGAAGCCTTTCGGGGCAACGCCGACGATCGTGACGCTGTGATCGGTGAGCGTGACGTGACGCCCGATGATCGATGCATCGGAATGATAATGCTGTTGCCAGAAGCGATGACTGATCACAGCGGCCCATCCATCGGGTCCGCCGCCGCGCTGGTCATCTGCGGGAGTCAGCCATCGGCCGGCAGCGGGCGTAAGCCCCAGCACCTGAAATGTGTTGCCGCTGACGACGGCTCCGGAGTAGATGCGCGAGCCGGTGTCCTCTTTCAGCACGAAATCGTAGGGGCTCCATCCAAACAAGCCGGACAGGGTTTTGGTGTGCCTCTGGATGGATTGCAGAAGAAAGGCGTTCAAGGGCTGATCGCTGACGACGCCATTGGGAGAATCGATGTCGAGAGCGATGCGCACCAGGCGATCCGGCTCCGGAATCGGCAGGCTCTTGAGCAACAGCGCATGCGTCAGAGTGAAGATGCCCGTATTCGCGCCGATGCCGAGAGCCAGCGTCAAGATCGCCGTGGCAGTAAACGCCGGAGACTTGACGAGCTGCCGCACCGCAAACTTCGCATCCGCCCAGATCGACTCCAGTCGCGGCGACTGCCAGACTTCGCGCCCACGCTCCTCGATCAGCACCGCATTGCCGAAAGCGCGGCGCGCAGCGTGCGCGGCCTCTTCTCGGCCCATGCCTTCACGCATGAACTGCTCTGTCTTCTCTTCGAGGTGCTCACGCATCTCGTCGGCAAGATCCCGGTAAAGGTTGCGGCGGCGGAAGATACGTGTAAACCAGCTCATCACATCCCTCAGGAAATCGCCTTGCCCGGATTCAGCACCAGCGCAATGCCCTCGAACATTTGCTCGAAGCTCGATTTCTCGCGCTCCAGGTGCTTCATGCCGGCTGCGGTAATCTGATAAATCCTCACCCGGCGGTTCGTCGCCGAGATGCCCCACTCCGCCTTCACCAGCTTCTCTTTGAGCAGACGCTGCAGCGCTGGATAGAGCGAGCCCTCTTCCACCTGGAGCAGATTGTTCGACCGTTGTTGAATGTGCTGCACCAACGCGTATCCATGCGCGGGCTGGCGGCGAAGCGACTCGAGGATCATCATTTCGAGCGCTCCCGGAAAGAGATCGCGTGCTTCCTGCTTACTGTTTGTCATAAGGCCTTATCCAAACAAGCCTAGACTAAACAGGTGTGAGAAGAAATGTCAACGGCGGTACTCATGGACGAAGACTATTTATTGGGGAGGTCGTGAGCCGGCAATCAGAATCTCTACGAGCCTTCTTGCGCTTTGCTGCCAGTCCGGCCCGGACGCTACATTCGATACGCCGATAAGCGCCCTGAGCAGGTCAAGCGGATCAAGGTCCGCACGTATGTCTCCGCTGGCAATGGCACGCTCCACCAGTGCATGGATAGCGCCTTTGATCTGATCACCCGATGCTTCGAATACCTTCGAGGCTCCTCCGACCAGCGAATTCAGCGCCGGGGCAATAATCTCCTTCGTCGCGATGTAGTCAACGAAGAGCAGCATCCAAGCCCGCAGCGCTTCCACAGCGGGCAGCTTGTCCGAAAACTCCCGCTCGGCGGCCGCGAGTTTTTCGACCTCGGTACGATAGACCGCTTCAAGCAGCGCCTCCCGCGTCGGAAAGTGGCGATACAACGTTCCGGCTCCAACACCGGCCTGTTTCGCAACTTCGTCCAGGCTGATATTCGCGCCTGACCGGGTGAAGGCTTTCTTGGCGAGCTCCAGAATGCGCTCGCGATTGCGCTGCGCATCTGCGCGGGGTTTGCGCGGGGTGGGTTGGGGAGTCTTCCTGGCCATACGGGAAAATTTTTGCAACCGGAGAATGTCTCCGATTATCTCTTGTATTACGGAGACACTCTCCGTTTTATTCGTATCCGGAAAGGCAGTCAATAAGGTGGGAAAAGATATGGCAAACGGATTTGGTTCGACCTCAACTACTGAAGATGTTTTGTCCGGCATAAATCTTAAGGGCAAACGCATTCTCGTTACTGGAGTTTCGGCAGGGCTCGGTGTCGAAACCGCGCGTTCTCTTGCTGCGCATGACGCGCATGTCGTAGGTGCGGCACGGGATCTGGCCAAGGCTGAAACGGCAACCGCGCAGGTTCGTAAAGATGCCATAGCCAACGGTGGCAGCTTTGCGCTCATTGAGCTCGACCTTGCCAGCCTTAAAAATGTGCGTGCCTCAGCAGATGGCCTGCTGGCAAAGGGTAAGCCCTTCGACGTGGTGATCGCCAATGCGGGCGTCATGGCCACGCCATTCGGACACACAAGCGACGGCTTTGAAACGCAGTTCGGCACCAATCACCTTGGCCATTTCGTCTTCGTCAACCGCATCGCGCCGCTGATCCGCCCCAATGGGCGGCTGATCAACCTCTCTTCCGCAGGGCACCGCTATTCCAACGTCGATCTCGAAGATCCCAACTTTGAGCGGACGCCTTATGAGCCATTCGTTGCCTATGGCCGGTCCAAGACGGCCAACATTCTCTTCGCCGTTGCCTTCGATCGGCGTCATCGGGAGCGCGGCATTCGTGCCGCCGCCGTTCACCCCGGAGGCATACAGACAGAACTGGCCCGCCACGTTGACCCCGCCCGTCTTCAGAACATGATCGCCCAGATCAATCAGCAGCATGCAGCCGAAGGCAAGCCTCCCTTCCAACTGAAGACCATCCCTCAGGGAGCTGCAACTTCCGTATGGGCCGGCGTCGTCGCTCCCCCTGACGAGATCGGCGCCCAGTATTGTGAAAACTGCCACGTCGGTACGGTCGTGCCGGAGAGCGGTACCATCACCGTCGCCACCGAAGGGGTGCGTAGCTATGCGCTCGATCCAGCCAACGCCGAGGCGTTGTGGAAGAAGAGCGAAGAAATGGTTGGAGAATCCTTCTAAACAATCGAACTGCAGGAGCCGCGAATCAGAAAAGAGCTCGCGGCATCACAGTCGATATTTCTTTACGAACGCGTCGACTACTGCCGCCAGCGCAGATCGGCGAGGTCGAGATCCTTTTCAAGATCGCGCAGCACGCTCTCCCGGAAGCGCCCCTCTTGGCGCAGGCGCGTCAGTTCCTGGCGCTCCACCTGGCGAATTTTGTAGTAGAGCTCCTGGTACTTGCGGTCCAGATCGAGGGCATCTTTGTCGCTGTCGCTGTCGCTCACGCTGCGCAGCCGCCGGCGGTAGTAGCGCTTGAGCATGTCGGCCGCCTGGCTCTCAATTTCGTCGTTCGCGGGGGGCATTCCTTTCATCGCCCTGAGCGCCGCCTCCATTAATACTCCGTATGCCGCGCGCTCTTCGTCGCTGGCGTCGCCAGACTCGCAAAGCCCAAGCCGCTGCAGCAGAAGCGGGAGCGTCAGACCCTGGCCGACCAGCGTGACCAGGATGACAGAAAACGCCAGGAAGATAATTGCCTGGCGGTGCGGGAAAGGCGTGCCGCTATCGGTGACTACGGGCAGGGACAGCGCCGCCGCAAGGGTCAACACGCCGCGCAGACCGCTCCAGCCCAGCGCAGCTATCTCCCGAGGCGATGGCTGCTGGACATCCTGGCGCAGGAGGTGCCTGCGCAGGAAAAAGGATAAGCGAACACCGGGAAATATCCAGAACATGCGCAGGCCGATGACCACGGCACATACGAAGGCCGCGCCGCCAATCAGCACAGGCCAATGCAGCGGATGCATCCCATCCAGAACCGCGGGCAGTTGCAGTCCTACCACGATGAAGACCAGGCTGTTGAGGACGAAGTCGATCGTATTCCACAGGGCGCGCGAGTCCAGCCGGGCCTCCGTGGTGAAACTTTCCGAACGGGTGCGGCCCAGATACAGGCCGCAGGCCACCGTGGCCAGCACCCCCGAGGAGCGAAGCGACTCGCCAAGCAGGTAAGCGAAGTAAGGTGTCGCTACGCTCACCATGAGCTGCAGCGCCGTGTCCCGGATCGAGCGATCAAACCAGTCGATCAGCATGGCCACAAGCACTCCGGCCGCCACTCCGCCCAGGACGAGCCAGGCAAACTCCGTCACACCTTGCCACAGAGACGGGATGTCGCCCGACACCACGATTGCCGTAGTGAACTGGAGCGCGAGCAGGCCGGCGGCGTCGTTGACCAGGCTTTCGCCCTCGATGATATCGAGGAGGCGATGAGGAAGCCCCACGCGGCTTGCAATGGAGGCGACGGCAATGGTGTCGGTGGTGGAGACGACAGCTCCCAGCAACGCGCCAATGCGCCAGTCGAACTCGCGTATGAAGAAATGCGCCACGATCGCCAGGCCCACCACCGTGAATACGACCAGCCCGATCCCCAGCATCGTGATGCTGACCAGGTTGAAACGGAACTCGCGCCATGCCGTGTTGACCGAACTCGCAAAAAGCAGCGGCGGCAGCACGACCAGAAAGACAAAGGACGGGTTCAGCGATACATGCGGAACTCGCGGAAAGAAACTCAGCACCAGCCCGCCGAGCACCAGCACGATGGGATACGGCGTTTTAAGCCGCTGCGCAAACGCCGCCAGCAGCGCCACCAGCGTCACCAGCACCAGCAGCGTTTCCTCCGTACTGTGAATTCCGGAACCCATCGGGCGACCCCCCGGGACGGCGAAAGAACGCGAGACAACATTATTATCCCGGAACGGGATACGCGGACTGCAAGCAGCAAACCGCAGCAGTGCGATAGACTGATTCGTTTTGTACTGCTGTCTCAGACGCTGAACCGTTGCGGGCTCTTTTGCCGGCATACGGATTTATAATCAACGTTTGCCCTCGATGCGCCACAGGTTTTCGCTGACGCACCAACCTGGTCTGTAGTACTGCGGAAAGGAAACACATGCCGACGGATGTTGTGATGCCCCAGATGGGCGAGTCGATTTTTGAGGGCACGATCACCAAGTGGCTCAAGAAGCCCGGCGACACCGTCGAGCGCGATGAGCCGCTCTTCGAAATTTCCACCGACAAGGTCGATGCCGAGATTCCTTCCCCCGCCGCCGGTGTGCTCAAGGAGATCAAGGTTGCCGATGGCGCGACCGTGCAGATCAATACTGTCGTCGCAGTGATCGACGAAGCCGGCTCAAACGGAGCCTCCGCACCCCCACCCAAGGCAGAGCCTCAGCAGGCTGCCCCGGCGCCCAGGACGGCAGATGCAGAACCTGCAGCTCCAGCGGCTGCACCGGCAGAATCGGCCCCGGCTGCTTCCGGTCCGGCGACGGAAATTGTCATGCCGCAGATGGGCGAGTCGATCTTTGAGGGCACCATCACCAAGTGGCTCAAGCAGGTCGGCGACAAGGTCGAGCGCGACGAACCGCTTTTTGAAATCTCCACTGACAAGGTCGACGCCGAGATTCCGTCGCCTGCCGCAGGCGTGTTGACTGAGATCAAGGCGGAGGCCGGCACAACCGTCCAGATCAGCACCGTCGTCGCCGTGATCGGCGGCACGGCAGGCGCCGCTGCTCCTGCTGCCGCACCGACGCCCACTCCAGCGGCGGCCAAACCTGCTGCGCCCGCTCCAACACCGGTGTCAGAACCAGTCGCGGCATCGGGTGAACACGCTCGCTCCTCGCCGCTGGTGCGCAAGATCGCCAAAGAAAACAACCTCGACCTCGCACAGGTTTCGGGAACCGGCGCAGGCGGACGCATTACCAAGGAAGATGTGCTCGCGCATCTCGAAAAGCCCGCCCCAGCGAAGCCCGCACCCGTCTCTGCGCCGCCAGCCGGCTCGTCAGCACCGGCCGCTCCGAAGCCCGCTGCGCCGGCAGCTCCCGTTCCGCAGCCCGGCGAGCTGGTTCCTCTGAGCAAGATGCGCTCCATCATCGCGCAGCGCATGGTCGAGTCCAAGCGCACCGCCGCGCACGTGCACACTGTCTTCAAGATCGACTTCACGCGCATCGTCAAAATCCGCGAGAAGGAAAAGAACAAGTATGAGCAGCGCAACGGCGTCAAGCTTACCTATATGCCGTTCATCACGCGCGCCGTCATCGCCACGCTGCGCAAGATGCCCATCGTCAATGCTCAGATGGAAGGCGACGCCATCCGCTATCCAAAGAACATCAACATCGGCATCGCCGTGGCGCTCGACTGGGGACTCATCGTTCCCGTCATCAAGCAGGCCGAGGAAAAGAGCTTCCTGGGCATCGCCCGCGCTATCGCTGATCTGGCCGAGCGCGCCCGCGCGAAAAAGCTCAAGCCCGACGAAGTCGGCTCCGGCACCTTCACCATCACCAACCCCGGCATCTTCGGAGAGCAGTTCGGCACGCCCATCATCAACCAGCCGGAGAGCGGAATCCTCGGCGTCGGCGGCCTCTTCAAAGAGCCGGCCGTCGTCACCGGCGAAGACGGGACGGACTCCATTGCCATCCGCCACATGATCCACCTGACGCTCGGCTTCGATCACCGCATCATCGACGGAGCCGACGCCGGCAAATTCATGGCCGAGATGAAGAAGTACCTCGAAAACTGGTCAGAGGATATCGGGTAAGCGGTT
>JABCZC010000077.1 GCA_013289875.1 Acidobacteriota bacterium
CCGCCGGCGCGCGGAGACTCACTAGGCCCGAGGCCGGTGAACATGACCATGACGCCCATGTCCTTCTGGAAGCCTGGCGTCTGGGGCGGCAGCACGAAGACGGGACGCGTGGCGCCATAGCCGATGAGGCGCACACCCGGCCAGATGTAAATGGTGCGCGTGAGCGTATAGCGGTCCGCCGGGATAAAGACGATGCCTTCGCGCCCCGTGCCTGCGGCCTTGTCGATGGCCGCCTGCAGTGCAGTAGAACTGTCGGCATTCGCGGCGGGAGCTTCAACATAGACGGCCTTGGAATCGTCGGGACGCGTGGTGATAACGGATGCAGCGAAGGCCGCAGAGCAGAGACAGAACGTAAGAGCGGACAGCAGAGTTTTCTTCACCGGTTTCCCCACAAGACGGCGTGTGGCCGGACTGCGGAATCCAGCATACCCGACAGCGAAGAGGCGGATAATTTGTCCTTGTAGGTCGGCATAGCGACTGGAATCTGGACACCAGGTGAGCGATCACCAAATAACTGTCGCGAAGGGCGTTTATCAGGACCTATCCGGATCTAACCAGATTTCCGGATGGCCGGTTTATCGGCACATGAGTCACTTTGTTCTTGTTATTGACGAAAGAGGATCTGGCGTTGGTTCTAAGCCGTCATGATCTTGACTGTCATGGAACGGGCAGGTGACGCCTAGAGACGAGCTGCGAAGACATGCGCGAGAGACAGCCGAATCCTACCGTCCTGGCCGAGATGTGCCGCACATCTCTAGTCGTGAATGGCAAAGCAAGCTAACGAGCCGGTGTGCGCGCTAGATGCGTCGTTGTTTTTTATGATGGCAATGACCTGTGTGGGGGCTGGCAGCGAGGTGTTGATGACCTGAAGGAATTCGGAGTTATCGGCGACGCTGCAGACTGCTTGGTAATTAGCATCGCCAAACGCAGTCTTCCACTGAAGAGTCACCTGAACCGTGCGTCCCGGACCGACGTTTCCCGTGCTGACGGTCTGGTGCTTCAGGCCGCTTCCATCTTGATACACGCCGTATTGAATACTCAACGTGCCTTCGTTGGTGTCGTCACCGGCGTTCAACAGCAGTAAATCTCCGCCAAGAAACAATCGGCCGGCGTGCGCCCCTTCGCAAGACACCAGATCCCCTGCAGTATGGCCCTCGGGAAATCCCTTGCACGAGGTGTTTTCCGCCATGATGATGTCCTGATCTTCCAAACTGGCGCCGAAGACGGCTCCGCTGCTGATAAAGCCAAAATTCTCTTTGGTGGCGGGCGCGACGGTCGACCAACCAGATTCGTTAATCGACAGAACATGAGCACTGGCGTTGGAGATCGTGCCTTGGTTCAGGAGGTTTCCAATACTGGTAATGTTTTCCGATCCATCGACAACGACGGGGTGGTTGTTCCATGTGTTATTCAGCCACACTGGATTCCCGGGAGTCCCAAATGGATTATTTCCGTGATCGATCACTGCTGAGGTATTGCCCTCGACCTCGTTGTTGATCAGCGTTGGGGAGTCGGCCACGGTTGACTCGATGACGATAAAGGCCGGGCTCGTGCCGAGCGGCGAGCCCGTGTCAGTGTTCTCGATGATCAGGCCCTGATTCGTGGAGACCACGTGGATCCCGATGTTCACTCCCTGAATATTTCCATTAAAAACGAGAGAGCTATTCGCGCCGTTCGAGGAGTTGATGTGTATGCCTTCGCCGGTTGGGTCATTAAGGTTGCCGAGGATCCTGTATCTCTCGAATTTGAAGGAGTCCGCCTGCGTACAGCCGGCTTGCCCCTCGTTTCCGGGGCATGACGTAGGCGGAGTTGCCGTAGAAGCGGGTGAGCCGACGACAAAAGCCTGATGACAGCCTTTGATCATGAGATTGTCGACATTGAGAAAGCTGGAAGTCGGTTTGTTATCGGAATCGTAAAGAATGCCGACGGTCCGCGGGACATTATTGCAATCGATACTGATTCCCGAGAGAGTCGCGCCCGGCGCATCGTGGAAGGAAACCACGATCTTGGGCAGATTGGTGACGATTTCAGGCTGGGGTTGTCCGGGCTTTGCCTTAGGAGGCTCAAATTTGAGTGCGGTACCGATAGTGGTTTCGCTACCTTCGAAGGGCACAGCGGCGCACGCGCCAATGAACTTCACGCATTTGGGTACCTGGATTGGGGCGGAGACGACGTAGGTATTCTGCTGGGTGCATGCAAGCTCGACAGTGGCGCATTCTTGACCCGCTGCGGTCAGAGCGTCCTGAATCGCCTTCGTGTCGTCTGTACTGCCGTCTCCTTTTGGCGGAGGGGTCGAGAAAGGCCAATTTGATGATTGAGCGAAAGAAACAGTTGAGATAAGGAGCGCTAAACACGCGGACGCACAAAAGTGCGGTTGGTTCCAGGCGTTCTTCGACTGCCGTTCCATTTGGTGAGCCCTTCGTAATTCGTGATTTTCGTTACCCGGCAAGGTCAAGAGCTACAGGGCCGCTCCTTCCGGATTTGCCAGCAGTATTTGCTCGTTTTTCTCGGGCTGACGGGGTTGGTATCGGTACGGTCCGAGTTGGGTCATCAGCACAGCCGCGACCGAGGCTGAGATAAAGAGGGCCGCAAGGGGCGCACTATACGAACCCGTTAAATCGAAGCCTGCACCCATCACGAGCGGACCCAACGCGCCTGCCAGGAGAAAGGCGCCAAAAGCAAGGCCATAAATCTCCCCGAAGTATCGAAGGCCAAAATAACGGCTGACCAGGTAGGCAATAATGTCTACTTCTGCCCCTAAACCCATCCCGACGAGGAATGCGCCCACTAGTACCGTAGCTGTCGAGTTACTCATCCAAAGCACACCAATCCCGGCAGCGGCGCCGCCAAAGAAGACGGCCGCGAGATGAGGCGCAAAGAAGCGATCAAGCAGGTAGCCGGTTGCCACTCGACCCATGAGCAGCGCGGCGCCCAGAAATGAACTTCCCAAAGCGGCAGTCTGGATAGACAATCCGCGGTCAGTGAGCATCGCTGCCATGTGAAGGACACAGCCCTGAACGCTTGCGCTTACCAGAAAAAATGCGCAGACCATGAGCCAGAAGGTTCGACTACGCCGGGCTTCATGCGCGCTTAGACCCAGAGCAGTAGTCTCGATAGACACTCGAGAAGTTGCGGGCAGCGCTCCGTCGGGCAAGAGCGCTAGGTCTTGTGGTTTTTCTTTAAGAAACGCCGCGACTGTCGGTATGGAGATAAGAAGGACAGCGGAACCGAGAATCGCGTACGAGTCGCGCCAGCCAAAGCTTGTAATCAAATGTTGAGCGAGAGAAGGCATAACCATCGCTCCCGAGCCAATTCCGAACATCATCAGGCCAAGAGCCAGTCCTCTGCGTCTGTCGAACCAGTGAGAAATGACGCTCCCATAAGGTACCGGTCCGGCCCCATGTACTAGCAGGCCCAGTGATATGTAAAAAATGTAGAATTGCCAGATACTGGGCGACAAAGTCCTGGCCAACAGCAAGACAGCGCCGAACATCGCCGTAGCCGGCAGGATTACTTTGCGTGCTCCGTAGCGATCCACAAGCCATCCGAGTGTCGGTGCGCTGACTGCACCCGCGATGGCACCCAATGTGTAACCCAGTGAAATCCGGCCGCGGCCCGCGTGGAAGTCGCGCATGAGCGGCTTAAGAAAGACACTGAAAGAGAAGACCGTGATTGGCGCTCCCCAGAACAGTCCCGCGGCGGCCGCCAACACGACCCACCAGCCATAAAACACACTCCGATGTTTTCTGTTCAAGTCTTGCGAGGGCACCGGTCGCGCACCAGAGGATTGCAAAGCTATGTCAGGCATAAGAATTTCAATCCTTGTCCTGCGATTGATTGGAAGCAGACCATTGTTTGGCGATAACAGTGGTTTGGACAAATGAATCAAACGGCGTCGGTTCTTTTGACAGGCGTCGCTTCAGCCTCTTCTCAAGCCGGTCGGCGAAAATATGACGCTGTCCGGGATCGTGAGCATTCGTGAGGCTGAGCGCTAGCGATGGCACAAACACTGAACGGAAGAAGAGAGCATGCTTGGTCGCAAGCGCCTCCGCATTCCTGTCACGCTCGTAATCAGCCCATGCGGGATCGGGCAGCGAATAGAGCTCACAGTGTTCTACGGTCAAGCCCTGGAAGTGTCCGTCTGCATGGAATGGTACGAGAAGCTCGCACCTCCGCCGCGGATAAGTTCCCAGCACCATTCGCTCGCGTTCATCGGCACAAATCTCTCCGGCGTCGACCATCTCCACGAGCGCCTCATTGGCCTGGTCAAAAAGTGCTGCAAGCCCCGATTCGCCTTCGTCGTTCAGGGCGGGAAGCACGACTACGAGACGGCCTCCAGGGTGCATTTCACGGGACCGCAAGGAAAGAAAGGTTTTCCAGTCCTGAGCAGCCTGACGCTCAAAAGCGGCATTCGCGGCGCCGATATCACGGTGGGCGACGAAATGGCCAGGAATCAGCGTCGGGACGCGGCTAAGCCACACGGCTGCGTATGAGCACCAGGCCAAATGGACTGATTCAGGTGGAAGCACATTCTGATAGAACGACCTTCCGATCGCACAGGGATATACATCCGGTTCATCGAGGGCATAACGGTCAGTGTCTGTAGCCAGCACTTCGAAGAGCGTGTTGAAATCGTTCGTGGGCTGATCGATGTGAAACACAAGGATCGACCGTTCCGGACCAAGTCGTTCCCGGAGTATCCCAATCGCGATGTGCATGGGAGCCAGCGAGTTCTTTCCCTGCGACGATCCATAGTCGGCCAGCACCACGGGCGCATTCCAGTCGTCGAGCGCTAGCTTTCGAACTGCCTCCTCCAACAATGGCAGAGCCAAAACCGCACCGCCTGCCGGAATTCTGGCGTGCCGATTGTAGGCGCCCTTCCCCTCCATCACGCCGTGGGAAGCTAGTAATTCGGTTTGCATTTCAGCTCCTTTTCTCTGGATATGCGCGCTCGCGTCATCAAAACATTCAGCGGTGCTTCAAGTTGGCGTAGAGTGACCACCAGAACAAAAAACTTACAAGTGTCAGTAGCGGGTGCGCGCCGTGCGTGGTTATACCGTGACGGAAAATGACGATGTTAAGGGTGACCAGCGTAATTCCCAGAAATATGGTCCTCATAACTCTCCATGGCGGCTTTGCTGATGCGGTCTTTGTGCCCATCTCAGAACCTCTGGCGAAAAAGGGCAATCAGACGGATACCTGATCCTGATCCCTCTTTTGGGTGCGCATGACTTTTGCCCCATTCCATGACCTCGCTCATATAGGCGAGAAATGCTCGCGCAATTACTAATCGCCGGAAACTTTTTGGGAATTCTCGGTAACGAACTCTGGATTGAACGCACTAAGTGCATCGGGGGCTCAATCGCCGTGCGTCGTGGAACGAGTTCAATTGCGCCCGCAATTTTGCCTGCGTTAGAATGTGACGATTCTGAACGGAAGGCCAGCTCTATGGTTCAACTGCCTTCCTCTGAGGTAACCGGGCTTCTCCGCGCCTGGAGCGGCGGTGATGAGGACGCGCTCGCCAGAATCGTCCAGCTCGTGTATCCGGAGTTGCGTGACATCGCGCGCAAATGCCTAAGCCGGGAGCGCCCAGATCACACCATTCAGGCCACCGCCCTCGTACACGAAGCCTATCTTCGGCTGGTGGACATAAAGCAAATTGAATGGCAGGATCGCGCCCACTTTCTTGCCGTAGGAGCCAGAGTCATGCGTCGCGTTCTCGTCGATTACGCCAGGGCGCGAGACTGCGCCAAGCGTGAGGGAGTGGCACATCGCACAACCTTGAACGATGCCCTACTTCTTTCCTCGGAACCGGATCCCATAGTGATTCAGCTGCACGAGGCACTCGAACGCCTTGCGGAGTTCGACTCACGCAAGGCCCAGGTCGTCGAGATGCGCTACTTCGGTGGGCTCACGGCTGAGGAGATCGGAGCGGTGCTTCACATATCACCCCAAAGCGTGAACCGCGACTGGAGCCTGGCCAAGGCATGGCTGGTTCGGGAAATGGAGCGCGAGAATGCCAGTGGAACCCCAGCGCTGGGCGGCAATTGAATCGCTTTATCAGGAAGCGCTCGAACACGACCCTGTCGAGCGCTCGGCGTGGCTTCAGCAAGCCTGTGGAGATGACGCCGATCTCCTTAAAGAAGTCGAATCGCTCCTTGCCTGCGCTGATGCAAGTCTGTCAAACCCTGCTCCGCGTCCGGAGATGGGCAAGCTCTGGGATCATATCGCGGGACACTCCGATATTGATTCGCAGGCGTTGAGCGACGCAGCGGCAGATAATTCCGGCATCGCGTCCGCTGCCCCTGGAATGAGGTCTGCATTGCCCTCCAACATTGGACCCTATCGGATTCTTCGTCTCCTTGGCGAAGGCGGCATGGGTGTTGTGTATGAGGCGGAACAGGAGCACCCGCGGCGCACAGTGGCCCTCAAAGTCATCAAGTCCGGTCTGAGCGATCCCAAGTTGGTTCGGCGCTTTGAGCAGGAGTTACTGGCGCTCGGACGGTTGCAACATCCCGGCATTGCCCAGATCTATGAAGCGGGCACCGCTGACAACGGTTTCGGACCACAACCGTATTTCGCCATGGAACTCGTCCGCGGTCATGCGCTGCTCGAGTACGCCGATGCGCATCAACTGACAACTCGTCAACGGCTGGATCTTATGGCCCGTGTGTGTGAAGCTGTTCACCACGCCCATCAACGCGGGATCATCCATCGCGACCTCAAACCCGGCAATATCCTTGTGGACGAAACCGGCCAGCCCAAGATTCTCGATTTCGGTGTGGCGCGAGCAACCGATAGCGATGCCCGAATGACCCATAGACCGATCTGGGGCAGCTTGTTGGAACCCTCGCGTACATGAGTCCGGAACAGGTGCTGGCCGATCCGCTGGAACTGGATATTCGAAGCGATGTTTATGCGCTCGGCGTTGTGCTGTATCAGATGTTGGCCCGGCGGCTGCCGTACAAAATCAGCCCCAGACTGCCTGAAGCAGTGCGAACGATACAGGAGGACGAGCCAAAGCCCTTAAGTACAGTCAGTAGCAGATACCGCGGTGACATCGAAACCATAGTCGGCAAGGCGCTTGAGAAAGACAAAGCCCGCCGCTACTCGTCAGCCGCGGAATTGGCGGCTGATATCCGCCGTTATCTTCATGACGAGCCGATTATGGCGCGTCCGGCGAGCACCATTTATCACTTGCAGAAGTTCGCACGCCGGCACAAAGCATTGGTGTCGGGTCTTGCTGCGGTCTTCGTCGTGCTGATTGCCGGCATCATCGTCAGCACCCGAGAAGCAGCACGAGCGAACAGGGAAGCGGCAACCTCCCTAGCGATCAGCGATTTTCTGCAAAACGATCTTTTAGCGCAGGCAAGTGCGGCCAACCAGGCGCGGCCGAACAATAAGCCTGATCCAGATCTGAAGGTGCGAACCGCCTTAGACCGGGCGGCTGCGCGCATCGCAGGAAGGTTCAACCGGCAGCCGGAAGTGGAGGCTGCCATCCGGAACACCATGGGGCAGACGTATACGGACCTCGGGCTCTATCCCGAGGCGCGAACGCAACTGGAACGTGCGCTCGATCTGCGCCGTCAGGTACTCGGGGCAAAGAATCCGGAGACTCTTAAGACCATGGAACGCCTTGGATATGTCGCATTTCTTCAGGGTAAGTATCCCGAGGCGGAGTCGGTTCTCGGCAACACTCTCGAGATGCAGCGGCGTGTGTTTGGTTCGGAATATCCCGATACTCTGAAATCCATGGACGATCTGGCGGTCGTCTACCGCGAGCAGGGAAAATACCCGCAGGCCGAGGCTCTCGGCGCTCAGGTCCTGGACATCCGGCGCCGTACTTTAGGCCCCGAGCACCCCGACACGCTGGCTTCTATGAATAGTCTGGCTATCGTTTACCGCAACCAGGGCAAGTACGAGCAGGCCGAGGCGCTCAGCAGCCAGACTCTGGGGATTCGCCGACGCGTGCTCGGTCCCGAGCACCCCGACACGCTGAGGTCCATGAATAATCTGGCAAACGTCTACATCAATGAGGACAAGTACGAGCAGGCCGAAGCGCTCTACAGCCAGAGTCTGGAGATTCGACGCCACGTGCTCGGTCCCGACCATCCCGAAACCCTGCAGTCCATGGTGAACCTGTCAATCGCCTATTTCGCAGAGGGCAAATTCGCGCAGGCCGAAGCGCTCGACAATCAGGTCGTGGAGATCCAGCGGCGGGTCCTGGGTCCGGAGCATCCCAAGACGCTCTCTTCCATGCATAGTCTGGCAACTGCCTTCCTGGCGCAAGGCAAATACACGCAGGCAGAGTCGCTCGACCGCCAGACTCTGGAGATTCGGCGTCGCATCCTGGGTCCCGAGCATCCCGATACGTTGTCTTCGTTGGACGATCTGGCTCGTGTCTATGCAGCGCAGGGTGAGTACACGCAGGCCGAGACGCTGTTCCGGCAAGTGCAGGAGACCGAGCGCCGCGTGCTCGGTTCAGAGCATCCCGATACTCTAAGCACCCTTTCGGCTATGGCGAAAATGTACCAGCAATGGGGTAAATATGCCCTGGCTGAGAACTATGCCGCACAGGCCCTCGCGGGACGACGGCATGCCCTGGGTTCCGAGGACGTATACACCATGGTGTCTGCGGAAGACCTGGCGCTCGCCTACCAGTCGCAAGGAAAGTTTGCCAAGGCGGAGCCCCTCGCGCGGGAGGCCCTGGAGTTCAATCAAAAGGAGGGGCCGGACGACTGGGACCGATTCCGCGCCGAAAGCTTGCTGGGCGCCAGTCTGGCTGGACAGAAGAAATATGCTGAAGCCGAGCCGCTGTTGCTCAATGGCTATAAGGGGATGGAAGCGCAGAAGGATCAGGTTTTAATGTCTAACTGGTATAACCTCGATCTCACCCGCGACTGGCTGGTTCAACTTTATGAAGGGTGGGGCAAGCCGGCGAAGGCGGCCAAATGGAGTAAGAGCCTGCAGGCCGGCAATACTTCTTCCACCAAGAAATAATGGCTCAATGTGGTCTGGCGATCCGCCGCGAGTGCATTCACGCGTTTTAGTTGTTCGGAAAAAATCTCTCCAGCCGATTAGTAGTCGCATCAGCTTTTCTCGCCTTTATAACGAGGGCTGCCGCTCGTTCATGAGCTTAAGTCTCTCAAGAGAGATTAGGAAAATGATGGACAACAACCTGGCTCGAGGTCGGGATCTCACGCTTACTCCCGCAACCGCGCTTCACACAATCTACCGGTGGAGCGTCATGAACAGCCAGGGCTCTAAGAGAAGGAGGAACCATGACAACAGCCCCGCGTCAACAGCCCACTCCGGAACGCTTCATCAATGCCATAAACGCTTATGAGCAGACCGAGGCAATGAAAGCGGCTATCGAGCTGGAAATCTTCACCGCCATCGCTGAGGGTAATAGTACCGCCGCAACGATTGCGAAGCGCTGCGAGGGCGCGGAACGCGGCGTGCGCACGTTGTGTGATTTCTTGACCATTCACGGCTTCTTGAACAAAGAAGGAGCGCAGTACGCTCTAGCACCGGACTCTGCTTTATTCCTCAACCGACATTCGCCGGCATATATCGGCGCTGCCATTGAGTTTCTGCTTACCCCGCGCTTGCGCGAAGGACACGCGCGGCTGACCGAGGCCGTGCGCCGGGGAGGCACTGCGCTTGGCGAAGGAACGCTGGAGCCCCAAAATCCTGACTGGGTGAAGTTTGCCGAGGCCATGATGACGCTGATGCATATGCCTGCCCAGATGATGGCTGCCGAACTCCTCAAGGGCGGCGAGTCGTACAAAGTTCTCGATATCGCCGCCAGTCACGGTGTTTTCGGAATCGCCGTGGCAAACCAGAATCCCGCTGCGCACATTTATGCAACCGATTGGAAGAATGTACTTGAGGTCGCAACGAGGAATGCGCAGACGATGGGAGTTGCCGATCGCTACCACCTGCTTCCGGGTAACGCATTCGAAATCGAATTTGGCAGCAGTTATGATCTGGCGTTGATCACGAACTTCCTGCACCATTTCGATCCAGCTACCTGCACGACTTTCATGCGCAAGGTGCATGCCGCGCTCAAGCCAGGCGGCCGCGCCGCAATTGCCGAGTTCGTTCCAAATCCCGATCGCGTTACGCCGCCCACCGCGGCTGCCTTCAGTCTGATGATGTTGGCCACTACACCAACTGGCGACGCTTATACCTTTACCGAACTCGAACGCATTTCCGAGAGTGCCGGCTTCACACGAGTCGATCTCGCCCTCCCGGAGATCGGCCTCGATCGTCTGGTCGTTGCGCACCGGTGAATTGGGGGGACCGGGAAGTCGCCACTTCAAGGCTGCGCCTCTCACGGCTGTCTACTCCCATGAAGGGAAACTGCGGTTCGCAATTAATGCGAAAGCGCCTTCGGTTCAGAGGTTTATGAGCTTCGCCAAGAATTAGTACTGATATGTCGGCTAGGCTCCAGTAATTCGGAAATGGCATATCGCAGAAGGCTGGGGCGTTTCTCAGGAGTAATCGAACGAGCAGGCACCTGAGTCATCAGGAATGCTTTCGGTGAACACCGATGAGGAGGCCCGCACTCATACCTATCGATTGCTGGTGGCCAGCCATAAAGTTGTAGTCATAGGCCGGTTCAAGATACCAGCCGAAGCGATGTCTGCCGGTCGGCCAGAACATGAAGTCGCCCGCAACCTCACCCGCAATCGAGTTCGACGTCGTTCCATTCTGACGGAGATAGACCCACTCCGGCCCTATGCCGAGCATGAACTCGGCCTTCCGCGTCAGCGTCCAGGGTTTCTTAAAGAGCAGGTCTGCGTCCCATTCCGTCGAGTTGCGCGTAAAGAAGGGCGTTACACCCGCCTCAAGCTCCAGCCAGTTTTCAATAGGCGTGGTCTCCGCTGCCAGATTCGGCGCGAAGCTCGCAGCACCTCCGGTGGTGTTCCAGCTTGTTGCTGCCCCAAGCTCCACAATTACGCTGGGGTCGTCGCCGAGCGGTGGTTCATTCTGACCATGCGCCCGCACGCACAGAACCGCAGCAACGGAAACCAGAAGAAGCGTGCGGGATCTCATGCAATCACGCTAAAGCCTATAGTAGCTATAGGGTCAAACATGAGCGCAACCTTCCGCATCGGCGAGCTCGCGAAGCGTACCGGCGTCAAAGTCGTTACCATTCGCTACTACGAACAGGCAGGCTTGCTGCCTGAGTGTGAACGATCAACCAGCAACTATCGCGTGTATGCTCCGGAGCACCTGGAGCGCCTGCGCTTCGTCCGACGGTGTCGCGACCTTGGCTTTTCTCTGGAGCAGATCAGAGACATGCTGCTGCTTTCGAACGCAGAGTCGTCGACTTGCGCTGACGTGTGCAACGTAGCCGCAGATCATCTCCGCGATGTGGAGTCGAAAATCGCCGATCTGAAACTCCTGGCCTCCGAGCTTCGCCGCATCCGTTCTTCGTGTGACGGAAAACGCTCAAGCAGAGAGTGCAGAATCATTGCCGCACTTGCTCGAAGCTGATACGGATTCGTCCCGTCAGCGGTTCGTTCGCTAACGATGGGCTATTGGAGCTTCATAACGCGAAGTCGGCATGGCGACTGGAATCTTCAGACCTCGGACCGCTTGAGGATCGGCGTCGCCATCCACGTTTTTGGGGACTAATCCTCTGGAACTCGCTGTGGGGTGAATTTATCGGCATCCCGAAGGAGGTCATTGGGATGGAAACAACTTGTGAAGACAAGTGTTGAGCAGTGCCAAAGGTCATTCGGCGTGGAGTGTAGTGATCGGATCGAGGCGCATGGCGCGCAGCGCCGGGATGTAACTGGAAGCGATGGCGACGGCGGTGAGCACGGCGGTGACGCTGGCGAAGATGGAAAGATCGTAGGGCGAGACACCGTAAAGCAGGCCGGCCATGAGATGGGAAACAAGAAACGCGCCAGCCAAGCCTACGCCGGCGCCAACGGCGGCCAGAGTGAGGCCCTGGCGTAGAACCATGCTGAGGATATCGCGCCTTTGCGCGCCCAGCGCGAGGCGAATGGCGATCTCGCGCGATTGCTCATTGACCAGGAAGGAGATGGTTCCATAGATTCCCAGGCCCGCGAGCAGCAGGGCGGTTGCGGCAAACAGCGCCACCATTACCATAGAGAACCGCCGCACAGAAAGCGAAGAGGAGAGAACGTCGTCCAGGGTCTCCCCGCGGAAGACGGGAAGCTCCGGATCGACGGACTGGATTCGTGTGCGCACCTGCGCGGCGATGGCGGCGGGATCGACCCGTCCACGCAGGTAGAACGCAAGAAACTTGGCGGGGCGCTGGTAGATGTCGAGGTAGATCTGCGGAATGCCGGCGTCCGCGAGCGATTCGGTGCGTGCATCGGCAATGACGCCGACGATGGTGATCCACTCCGGTCCGGCACGGCCCAAATCGTCCGAGGAACGGACTCGCTTGCCTACGGGATCCTGGTTGGGCCAGTAGGTGCGGGCCGCGGCCTGGTTGATGACTGCGACCAAGGGCGTATGTTCAAGGTCCTGGTCGACGAAGAGGCGTCCACGCAAGAGAGTCATGCCGAGCACGTGGAAATATTCCGGTGAGACGATCAATGTGTCGATCAGCGGAGGCTGGCTGCTCCGCACTTCCTGGCCTTCGCGAACCAATGGAGTCATGCCGCGATCGCTCTGGCTATGGCCAAGGGGAATGGCCGCCCGATCACTGACGGCGGTTTCTTCCACGCCCGGAATCGTACGATTACGGCGCAGAACTTCGCGCAGCAACACCGCTTCCTGCGTGGCGGTGCCGTAAATGTCGGTTTTGGGATCGTTAGGATTCGGCAGCGACATCTCGATTACCGTGACTCGAGTGGGATTGAAGCCGGGTAGCACCTGGAACAAGTCCCAGAAGCTGCGCAGCAGAAGTCCGGCAGCGATCATCAGCACCAGGGAGAGGGCTAATTCACCAATCACCAGAGCATGGCGCAAGCGCGAGCGCCGCCGGGAACCGTTGGAGCCACGACCCTCCTGCCGGAGGGTCTCAGTCAAATTAAGGCGGCTGGTGAGCCACGCGGGGGCAAGCCCGAAGATAGTTCCGGCGGCGACGGAAACAACAATGGCAAACGCCAGCACACCCCAGCTGATGGATATGTCATTGAGGCGCGGCAGGCTTTCGGGAACAAATCGCAGCAAGAATTTCCGGGCGCAGAAGAGGACCGCGAAACCGGTGATGCCGCCAAGCACGAAGAGTAACAAGCTCTCGGTGAAGAGTTGACGAACGAGGCGCATTCTTGCTGCTCCTAATGCCTGGCGAACCGCCATCTCGCGTCCTCGCGCGCTGGCGCGTGCAAGCAGCAGGTTGGCGACGTTGACAGAGCTGATCAGCAGGACCAGGCCCACCGCGCCGAACAACAGAATGAGCGATTGGCGAACATTGCTGACAAGAGTCTCGGCCAGGGGAGTGAGGTGGAGAGTCCACGCGCCTTGCGACGGATAATCCGCCGGATATTGCTTCTTCAACGATGCAACCAGGGCACTGAGACGCGCCTGCGCGGCCTCAGGCGAGAGACCAGGCTGAAGGCGGGCGATAGTGTCGAATGGGAAACGTGTGCTGCGCATCGGCGGCGGGGCGGGATCGCCGAAAAATCCGCATGCCGCCCACAAATCGGTACTGCGCTCCTTGCTGGTTTGGCCCTGGTCGCGAAAGCTGGCGGGCATGACGCCGACAACATGAGCGGGATCGTTGTCAAGGCGCAGAGTCTTGCCGATAATGTGCGGGTCGGCGCCGAATGCGCGCTTCCATAGCCCATCGCTAATGACGACTTCGTTGTTGAAGCCGGGCGTGGCGTCGTGCGGATCGAAAGTGCGGCCCAACTGCGCGTCGACGCCGAGCACAGCGAAGTAAGCCGGTGTGACCGACTTTGAGGCGATGCTCGCGGGCTGGCCGCTGCCGGTGAGATTGTTGGTGCCGAAAAAGGAGAGGGACACATATTGGAAGATTCCCGAGTTCTGCAGGTCTCTCAACTCAGGAATGGAGAGTCCGATGTCGTGCGCGCCCACGCCGGGAAGGTTGGCTTCAAGTCGCACCAGTTCGCTGGGGTGGTGGTAGGGCAAAGGATGCAGCAAGGTTGCGTCGATGACGCTGTAAATGGCAGTGGTGGCTCCGACGCCGAGGGCCATGGTGGCGATGGCAATCAGGGAAAATCCGGGAGACCGGTACAGCATGCGAAAAGCGTAGCGGAGGTCGAAGAGAAAATTCTCAGCAAGCGGAAGACTCTGCTCGGCGTGGTGGTGCTCGCGGATCGCCTGGGCCGCGCCAAGCTTCAGTGCGGCCTGCCGACGCGCCTCGGGGGGTGACATGCCGGCGCGCAAATTCTCCTCAGTCTGCAAGGCAAGATGCTCGGCCATCTCTTCCTGGAGGCGCTGGTCGGCGCGCCTTCCGGCGGTGAAGTTCGAGAGACGAATGAAAAAGCGGCGCAGGAATCTCATGGCAGGTCCTCGGCTTGGACCTCAAAGAAGCGCGCGATGATAGCTGCTGTCTGATTCCAATCGCGGGTCTCCGTCTGCAACTGTTTGCGGCCGATTGCAGTCAGGCGATAGAAGCGAGCCCTGCGGTTGTTCTCCGATGCGCCCCACTCCGAAGCAATCGCGCCCTCATGCTCAAGCTTGAGCAACAAGGGATAGAGCGTGCCCTGGTTGAGAGCAAGAATGTCTCCGCTGATCTGCTCAATGCGCCGGGCGATGCCATAGCCGTGCTGCGGGCCCAGAACATCAAGGGTTTTGAGGACCATCAGCGCAAGCGTGCCTTGCAAAACGTCGGGTTTTTCCTTCATGGAAGGACCAACCTTTAGGTTTCCTACAGGAAGAATGGCACGGTTCATTTTGGAAAGCAACAGGAAAGTTGGGACTTTCTTGCGATGACAAATCAGAAGTGCTGTCAGGAAACTGCCGGTGAGACTGTTGATTGAGGACGGCGTAGTTGTGATTTCTAATGAAAAGTCGGCCAGGCTCCGGCTATTCGGAAATAGCATATCGCGGAAGGCTGGGGCGTTTTCAGTACCGATCTGGCGAAACTTCCTACAAGCCGCCTGTGATCGGCATAGGGGCAGCAGTCACCTGCCGACCCCTGCCACACCACTGTGCATAAGGTCCGTAAACGGCGGTTCGAGAAGTTACGCTAGTAGTTCTCGAACAGTGAAGGAAGGCCGAGTGATCGGAAGTACGCATTGGAAAGCCCAACAGAAAGAGCTTTGGCGCGGGCCAGATACCAGGGGCCACACTTCCAGCCGTATTGGCTGCCAGTTGTGGAGGCACCCCGAGTTGCAGCAATGCAGCCCGCCGACGGCGCGTGGTCTTCCACTGCCGCCAGAGGGCACATCGAAGTCTGAGCCTCACCCAACGAGTGAGATAGATCAGCACCTCGGGAGTTTCGCAGTAACGTGTCACTCAGCATCGAAACCCGCAACACCGCGTCATACGCCGACGTAGCACAAAATCAAGTACCACAAGCCAAGCCGTGAGCAGTCTGACCGTGCATTTCATCACCAGAACTGAACCGCGAGCAAGTAAGATTGTGTGTCCCCGAGTTAAGGAGGAAAACGATTCCGAATCGGACTAAAAGTTCGCATGTCCGCCGCCCCAGAGCAGAATTCTGGAAGTCGATTCCTCGCAGTTCGCGAGTGGTCGCATTCATCGGAGTTTTTTCGCTCTTCGCTTCTATCGGCTTCATTTGGATGCTCATGTCTCCGGTACACCAGACGATCGCGTCCGCGTTCGTCACGGTAGCCATCTACGGCGGGTTCGCAGTCGGCTATGCCGCGATGTCGATCGCTCGCAAGTTCTGGTTAATTCCGGTTTGGGCGCTTTTGCAGTCGGTAGCCTTCACTCTCGTGGCAAACATATTTCACGCCGGAATCATCGAGGGCCGCAGGGAACTCGAGCATCAGTTGGTTGCTCTCGGGGTATGTGCGATTCTTGCCATTGTTGTTGGGTACATCACCTTCATCATCTTCGTTCGACGCGAAGGAGCCCGATATTTTCGAATCCAAACGGAAATGGAGCTGGCCCACGAGATACACCGTTCCCTAGTTCCAGCTTTTGAGCGAAAGCTCGCCGGATACGAGATCTTTGGTACATCCATACCGAGTGGCGAAGTGGGCGGCGATTTGGTGGATATCGCTGAGAGTTCCAGGGAGTGGGTCAGCTACATTGCCGATGTTTCTGGGCACGGTGTCGCTTCCGGTGTACTCATGGCCATGTTTAAGACGTCGATTCGCAGCGGTCTAGGAAGTAGTAGTTCGCCTGGCGAATTGCTCGAGGGAGTGCATCGCACGCTGTATCCCCTGAAGATGCCGAACATGTTTGTTACCGTAGGCGTGCTGCAGTTCCGACTGGGCAGCACGTCAGTGAGCTACTCACTCGCAGGACATCCGGCACTCATGCGCTACTGCAGTCAGCAGCGCATGATAGTTGAATACCCATCTCAAAACCTGCCCCTGGGCATACTCCCCGAGCAGCGATTCGCGGCCAATCGGCTGGAATGTGATGCTGGCGATGTGCTTCTGCTACTGACCGATGGCTTCAGCGAGGTATTCGATGCTAACGGTGCCGAATTAGGCTTGGAACCCATCAAGGGCGTCTTTCTCGAGACCGCCGCAGACCGACCGCTGTCAGAAATTTTCGAGCGCCTGCGAAGCCTCTCGCTAAGTTTCGGTAAGCAGGACGATGACCAGACCATACTTCTTGTCCGATGCACTGGAGAACACACATCCGCAGCTATCTAGGTTCGGAGCACCGGGCGGTTCCAGATAGCTATTGTAACCAGGCCATGTCGTATCCTATCCGAATCAGAAACAATGGTCAGCGAAGCATTCGCTTGTCGCATTGGCCCGAAACCGGCTTCGGGGAGATTACTAACGATAAGTCGGCTAGGCTCCAGTAATTCGGAAATGGCATATCGCAGAAGGCTGTGGCGTTTTTCGGTACTAATCGGCCTTTCGGCCCACAAATTATCCTCAATGAGTGCTAAGGCCTGATATCGTCAACCCACCCGTTCCTGAGTAACCGCCTTGCTCGCAGCCAGCCTGCAGGAGAGCAGAAAGTAGTAGACAGCCTACAGCAACTCTGATAGTAGTAGAGATTCTACTACTATGGCGGAATCGCAGCGTTACCAGAACCGCATCGAAATCCGGCAGGGCACGCTTGACCTGCTCATCCTGCAAACCCTTGCTCGCGGTCAGCAACACGGTCACGGCATCTCGCAAGTCATCCGCGCTCGCTCCGGAGAACTGTTGTCAGTTGAAACCGGATCGCTATACCCAGCTCTGCATCGACTCGAAAAGAAAGGCTGGCTCGATTCGGAGTGGAAAGCCTCGGAAAACAATCAGCGAGCCAAGTACTACTCCTTGACCAAAGCAGGCAGAAAGCAACTGGTTGCCGAACATGACAAATGGCGACAACTGGTCCAGGCCGTTTCCGGCGTGCTTGACCCCGCGTGAGGACACCATGGCACGAAATAGTTTGCGCTTACTTCTCCGCCGATTTTTCCAAAGGCGTGAGCTCGAACGCGAATTGAACGATGAACTCGCGTCCCACATTGCTATCGAGACAGCTCGCCACATCCAGGATGGCGAATCTCCAGAGGCCGCACGGCAGATAGCATTGCGCGAATTCGGAAATGTTGGATTGGTGGCCGAAGTGACGCGCGACCAATGGGGACTTGGCTGGTTGGAACAGGCGTTTGCCGATCTTCGCTATTCTGTCCGCTCGTTTCTGCGGGCGCCACTGTTCTCTGCCATCGTGGTCATCACGCTGGGCCTTGGCATCGGAAGTTCCACAACGATTTTCAGTTTGCTCGATGGCATCCTCCTGCGCGCGCTGCCGTTTTCCAATTCAAACCAGCTCACGGTGCTCTGGGAGCTTCCTCCCCAAACTCGAAAGCCTAATGTTGTGAACCTCAGCAATTTCGTCGCTTGGAGGGAGCGCAACCACTCCTTCCAATCGATGGCGGCATTCCTGGCATCGCCGATGAATCTGCTTGGCGACCGCGGAGGCGAGCAGGTACCGGGTCTTTCCGTTACAGCTGACTTCTTCGAAACCCTCGGTACACAGCCGCTGCTTGGCCGGACATTTCGTCCCGGCGAGTACTGGACTTCGGAGCCACGCGAAGTTGTGCTCAGCTACGGTGCATGGCAGCGACTGTTCGGCGGCAGACCTGATGTCGTCGGGAAGAAGATCTCGATCGATGCAAGCCATCACGAAGTCATCGGCGTCATGCCATCCGGATTCAGCTTGCCGAATCACAAAGCAGAGCTCTACGTTCCGCAGGCGATCGAAATTAACGAAGGCAGAAACTACACCGTTATCGCCCGCCTGCGCCCGGGCGTGAGCCCGGATGCTGCAAACGCTGAGATGGCGGCTCTGGCAGCTCAGACTGCGCGCGAGAAGGTGCATATGGATGCGGGATGGAGCGCGATCGCCGTCCCGCTGCTGGAACAAACGGTAGGATCTGTGCGGCCGATTCTTCTCCTCCTCTTTGCTGCCGTGGGACTAATGCTGCTTCTCGCCTGCGCAAACGTCGCTAATCTCCTCATGATGCGGGCATCGGGGCGCGTGCGTGAATTCAGCGTGAGGCTTGCGCTCGGTGCAAGTCGACATCGCATTGTCCGCCAGTTGCTGATCGAGAGTCTGCTACTGGCGATGTGTGGAGGGCTGCTGGGCGTTATCGTCGGCGGCATTGCAATTCAGTTCTTAAAGACGTCGCTGCCCGAGAGTCTCCATATTCCACGCTTGAACGAGGTTACTCTGAACTGGGCTGTCCTCTTGTACTCCACGGGAACATCGATCTTGTCAGCCCTGATCTTCGGGCTGGCACCAGCCCTGCAATCACTGAAGCGGAACGTGAGCCAGGGGCTTCACGAGGCGACGCGTTCGGTAACTTCCGGACGGAAAGTACGGCGCGTACTAGTCATTGCAGAGATCGCATTTGCACTCGTCCTGGTATCAACCGCGGGGCTAATGGTGCGGAGCTTCATACGCCTGACGAGTGTTGATACCGGATTCCACGCCGAGAATGTGCTCACAGCTCGCATGCTCCTGCTACCCGTGCAGAAAGAGGAATACCGCGCCGAGACCGTGCGGCAGATGCTCGATCGCATTCGGGCCCTGCCAGGTGTGGTTCGAGCCGGATCCATCGGAATTCTGCCAATGGAAGGCACAAACTCGGGGACAGCGTACTACAGAGCAGATCGGCCCGACCCGGCTCCCAATGCGCGGCCGGGAGGAGACGTTTCGATCATCACGCCGGGTTATTTTGAGGCCATGCGCATCCCCATGATTCACGGGCGCGCCTTCGATGTTGAAGATCGCGTGGGATCTCCGCCAGTGGCCATTTTGAATCAGAGTGCGGCGCAAATGTTGTTCCCGGATGAAGACGCCGTCGGCAAACGATTAAGGGTTCAGTGGGGCGGAGGCGGCACTCCTCTTGTCGAGGTGGTCGGTGTGGCGGCGGATATCCGGCACGATGGCGTTAGCACGCCGCCGGATCCCTGCCTGTTCATGCCCAATGATCAGCAGCCATTTCCATTCACTTCGCTGGTCGTGCGCACTACGGGCAATCCCGCGAATCTCGAGAACGAACTTCGGGAACAGATCAGAGCGGTCGATTCCGATCAGGGCATCGCGACAATGGAGCCCTTGCAACAAATGGTCTCAGATTCCATTGCACGCCCGCGCCTTGAGACGGTAGTGCTCGCAGCATTTGGAGTGATAGCCCTTGGCCTTGCTTGCATCGGACTCTACGGCCTCATCGCATTTTCGGTCGCCCAGCGGATTCGCGAAATCGGTATACGAGTCGCACTCGGCGCCTCGAAAGCGGGAATATTCCGCATGATTCTGGGTGATGGATTACGGCTGACAGTCGTAGGAGTACTGCTCGGGTTGGCGGGGGTTGTCAGTTCAACCCGTTTCCTCCGCAGCTTGCTGTACGAAGTCAACCCACTCGATCCAGCCACGCTCGTCTCGGTGATTTGCATTCTGCTCGTAGTGAGCGCAGCTGCGTGCTACATTCCAGCGCTTCGAGCCACGAATGCTGACCCAGCTTCGATACTCCGCGAAGAGTGAGGCCGACAACAACATCGATGGAGTCGATGGCAACCCCCGAGTACACGGTGCATCTTCCTCGATTGAGTCTCAACGCGTTCTCGAAGAGCGCACAATCGACTTCGCACTCATCGACAGCGTTCGGACAACCGTTCACAACGGCCCCGGCGGCGATTGGCCAGTTCGTGACTGCGGATGAGGGCTGCAAAGACACGCGCCATGTCGATCTCGGATCTCTTGACCTTTCGATGGGAAGCACTACAGCGATCTTCAGGCGTCTGCGACTCGGTCACTCGCAACGAAGCGCAACCATCGGATCGATTGAAAGGGCTCTGCGCGCGAGCACCATGCAGGCGAGTGCAGCCACCAGAATGAGCAGCCCGGATGCGGCCAGAACCATGATCGGATCATGTGTTCCACTCTCGATCCAGCGGGCAATGAGACGATTCAGACTGAAGCTAAGCGCAAGACCGGCGACTGTTCCCAAGCCCACGCTGGCTCCGGCAGAGAGCGCCACGATGCACCAAACAAGGAAATTCTCTGTTGCGCTTTCTACTGGCGGAGGCAGCCCAGGCTGCTGTCCGCTGGGACCCCGACTGGCGACGTCGCTTCGTTCATCTGGCCATGCGTCGCGACCGCCGCATCGCTAAGGTTGCGATGGCACGCAAACTGGCCGTCAGCCTCTACTGGATGTGGCGTAAGGGATTCGATTACCCACAGACTTTTCAGTTCGGTTCGCACGCGGGAGAGCCTGGATACGTCCATGGTGTGAAGTAAATCACCGCCCACTTGATTGGGCATCCCGCTCCCTATCCAGGGAGTTCGAAGTAGTAATCATGGTCGAACGTGCGATCGGAGAGATGGTTGGGTCGGACCGAGTTCCGCCCGAAAGATTACATGCGAACCTTTGTCGGCGATGATGAGTTTGTTCAACCAAAGCGTAACGAAACAGCTCCCTCGGAGTGAGGGCCGTCTTATGTTCAAAAATGCATTGACACAGCCGAGATTGTTAGAGATGGCCGTAAAACGTCAGTACTCTATCGGAGCTGCTCCGCAGCACGAGACTGTGTGGTGAAGCGGGGCTGTGGAGCGGAGCAGGTCGGATAGAGCGGTTTGAAGGAAGGCACTGGCGTTTGCGGCGGATGCGGTTAATCTATGGGGATTGAATCAGCTTCGCCCGCAATAGGCAGAATAATAAAGAGTTAGAAGAGAGGGCCGTAAAGGATTCAGGACGCGGTGGCCGCGCATGATCTCGGAAGGATTGCACGCGCAGCGTCCGTCGCGCCAGCGACTTCGTTCAAACCGGCAAATCGGACATTTGAATCCAGGGCCGACCTCCGCGAGGACGAAATAATCTTTCCCGGGATTTCTTTCCTTCCTCATTCATTCCCATCAATTCCGAGGTGTTGCCGACGACGCCTTCTTGATGCCTTGGAGCTATCAAATCTTTCGAAATAAGTCTTGGACATTTGTTGAAAACGGGGCCATTGTGAGGAAAAGGAGGCCGCTATGGCACGCCCATTTCCCCCTGTTTCCTCCCATGTTGAAGCCAACGGCAGGTTCGGTGTTCCGGAGTTCGAGCCTCTTCTCAACAGCGAACAGGCCGCGGACTTGCTCCAAATTCACCACAAGACTCTACAGAAGCTAGCACGACGCGGCGAGATTCGCGGAACACACATCGGAAAGCTCTGGCGTTTTCGCGTCTCCGATCTGAACGCATGGTTTGAACG
>JABCZC010000078.1 GCA_013289875.1 Acidobacteriota bacterium
ACTGTCGGGAAGCGCTGGCAGGTCTGCAACATCGAGCGCGTCTGCGTGTCGTAGATCGTGACCGCCCAGAAGTTGTTTACCGGCACATCGGGCGGCAGATGGAGCTTGTAGGTTTTGGAGCCATCGAACGGCTGTTTCTTGCTGTCAAAATAGGCCCCTGCGTAATCGGATCCTACTCCTACAGCCGTTTTCGCCATGGACGGCGTCACACCGCCGGCGTTGTAGTAATACAGCACAGCCGCGTCAAGCTGCATCGTGCCATCCAACTCGAACGTAGCGTTTCCGTTGGCGAAGAATCCGGACCAGACGCTATCGGTGCCGGGATAGAGATACACACCGCTCATGCGCGGCTCGAAAGTGATGGCGCGCGCGGTCGCACTTCCGATTGTGGCGGCTTCGGTCAGCAGCTTTTTCATTCGATCGTCAGGAGCGAACGGCTGGCCCTTGACGATGCCGATGGTGGCGATCGCGCCGCGCTGCGACGGATCTATGGCGTCCATGGGCTCATCTTGGACGACAGCGTTCAGGAACTCGTAGTAGTCAAGCGTGTTCGGGAAAAGTGTGTTGACGGATTTGCCGGACAAGTTGGTAAAGGTGGTAGGAGCGGGGTTCACCGCGTCCTTCAGAGGGTATATCCGAATCCCCGAAGTCATGTTTTCAGCCCCGGCTTGCAGGCCGTTCGCAATCGAGCCGCGCAAGAAAAGAAAGTTCTTGTTGGTTCGAGGCTTCAGCAGGAAATATCCGTCAGGAACCTGGCCGTCGTAGCCCGGAGGCAACACGAGATACTTGCCGCCTTTGCCCTTGTCCGCGCCGGTGACGCCGAGGTCCCCGACGAAGCGCTCCCAATCGTCGTCCAGAAAGCCGAGCATACCCGGCGGCACCTCGATGACGGTCGGTCCGTCTTTTGCGAGATCGGTGCGGGAGAATGCGTAGAGAGTGGAAGTATTCGCCGTTAAAACGACGGCTTGGGAATCCATCAGCTGTTCGAAAATGGCGACCTTGTTGGGAGCGTCAGCACCTTGCGCGGCAAGGCTCGAAAGAAAGGCGCGAATCGCCACGGCGCCGAGGTTATCGAGATAGACCGTGACACCGCGCGTGCGGTCGAGATTGTCATAGAGGGTTTTAACGGTGTTGCCGGTCGGCACGCCGTCAGAGAAATCCAGCCTACCGATCGGCGTATCGACCTTGTCGGGGATCGAGATAGACTTCAGGACTTCCGGCGGAATGTCCGTCTTCGGCGCGGTTTGTGCTTGGGTGGGGGTCAAGGCCAGCGCTCCGGCAAGCGTGAGGGCGACCAGGCTATATTTGCGTGTCATTATTATTCATCTCCGTGGGGTCGGTTGGGTCGGCCTTGTCTTCCTATTCGCGCTTCAGCGGCGGCGCGATCCACTTGCCATCCAATGCTTCCTCTTTCGGTCAATAGAGGCGAATATCCATAGCGAAGGGCCCCTTGCAAGCGCATCTGCGTTCGCCCGCGAGGAGTATAAACAGTTACTCACACACACTGTAATCAGTAAATGGCGCAGTCGGCGTGCATGTCTTTTGCGAGGAGTCCCGCCGTGTTCGAGCAGTTGTTGCATCTCCATGCAACGAATGGGCGAAACTCATGGACGAAGCGAATCCGATTAGTTGCTCAGAGCATTGTTCACTTCGTGCAAATCGCCAATGCACTCATCGAAGCCAATTACTACCCGAGAGTCGGCCAGTGTTCGGGAATGGGATGCCGTGACGGGAAGTCAACTGTAGCGTATAAGCCAAAGCGAAAATGAGCGCTTCAAATATGGGGCCAACTCAGAAGCGGGAGCCGGGTCAGGCTCTAGCCTTGAGTGCCTCGCGAATGAGACATTTTCAGTATGTTCTCTGAACGGCTCCGTTGGTCCGCATTGTGCTGCTGTATGGCGCTGCTGATCACCTGCGGAGAAAAGCGAGCCGCATGCGGGCAGACCGCCGCAGCATCAACCCAGCAAAGTTGTCAGGCGCTCGCGGCAGCGGCGACTGCGGCCCGCGAAGCAGGCAAGCCGGATCAGGCGCTTGAGGATTACACGCGCGCCGTGGCGGTCCGTCCCGACTGGGCTGAGGGATGGTGGTATCTGGGAACGATGCGGTACGATCGGGACCATTATTCCGAGGCGATCCCTCCCTTGCGGAAGCTGGTTCAACTCTCGCCGGACCTTGGTTCCGCGTGGAGCTTTCTCGGCCTTTCCGAGTTCGAAACGAAGGATTATGGAAACGCGCTCGAGCATCTTGAGCGAGCTCAATCGCTTGGCAACGGAGACGACCCGGAACTCGGCCGTGTCTCCACCTATCACCTGGCCCTGCTGCACATTCGCAACAGCGAATTTGATCGGGCGACCACAATACTCCTTCCCGCGTCAGGCGAGAATCAAGTGCCTCCTCAGATCAAGTCTGCCCTGGGCCTGGCGCTTCTGCGCATTCCGTTGTTGCCGGGGGAAGTCGATCCATCACACGATGCGTTAATACAGGCGGCGGGAGAGGCAGCTGCGGTGGCAGTACAAGGCAAGTCATCCGATGCCCTGAAAGCGCTGGTGGACGAACACCCTAAGATTCCGTGGCTGCACTATGCCTATGGATTGGCATTGGCGAATACAGGACAAACCAGTGAGGCTTTGGCCGCGCAACGAGAAGAGGCGGTGATCTCTCCACAGAGCGCGCTCCCACGCATCCAAATCAGCTCGCTGGAGCTCAGCCTGCACGAATCGCAGGAGGCGCTCCGCGCCTCGCAGGAGGCAGTCTCGCTCGCCCCTGATTCTTCGTCCGCACACCAGGCTCTGGCCAAGGCTCTCGAAGTTGCAGGCAAACATCAACAGGCTGAACAGGAAGCTCGCACCGCGGCGAGTCTGGCGCCGGAGAAGCCGCGCGTGGACGCAAAGATCGCCAGTCTCTACGCCATCTCTTCGGCAGGAGAAAGCAAAGCGGCTGCGCCCGTTGAGAATGCGGACAATTGGAACCAGGCAATGGCGGACTACTCCGCCGGACACTATGCCCAAGCAATCGCAGCACTGAAGACCTGGGTAGAGCGCAAACCTAG
Source organism: Acidobacteriota bacterium (assembly GCA_013289875.1). Classification (GTDB taxonomy): domain Bacteria; phylum Acidobacteriota; class Terriglobia; order Terriglobales; family Acidobacteriaceae; genus Silvibacterium. Next base: position 3,050 of record JABCZC010000078.1, read on the forward strand.
TGACGGGACGGCCTGGGCGGTAATGGGCCTGTCTGAATTTGAGCTGAGAGACTACGACAACGCGCTGATCCACCTGCAGCGCGGCCAGCAACTCGGTGTCGCAGCGAGCCCGCAGGCAGTCGAGCTAGCCAAGTACCGACTGGCGATCCTGGTCAATCGCAAAGGCCAGTTCGAGATGGCTACTGACCTGCTGGCTCCGCTGGCTGGGCAGGAACCGCTCGCCGACGAGATCCAGTTCGCTCTGGGAGCCGCCTTGCTGCGTATTCCCTCACTGCCCGATCAGATTGATGCATCGAAACACTCGCTTGTCGAAAGGTCGGGAGACATCACCCAGCTTTTGCTTGCAAGCAAGTACGACCTGGCTTTCCTGAAGTTGCAGAAGCTGATTGAGCAGTATCCCACGACGCCCTTTCTTCACTACGCCTATGGGACCGCGCTTGACTCTCTTTCGCAGTACGACGAAGCGAAGACACAGATGCGCGCGGAAATACAGACCTCACCGCACAGTGCCCTCCCCTGGACTCGATTGGCTTCGATCGCCCTGCGCCAGCATCTCCCTGACGACGCGTTGCCGGCAGCACAAAAGGCCGTGCAGCTTGCGCCGGACTCGGCGGATGCCCACTATGTCCTTGGGCGAACGTGGATGGAATCGGGTGAAACGCAAAACGCGATTGCCGAGTTGGAACTGGCGAGCCGGCTCAGTCCTGCGAGTCCGGAAATTCATTTCGCTCTCGCCCGGGCCTACACGAAAGCAGATCAGCCGGAAAAGGCCAACCAGGAACGAGCTGCGTTCGCGCGCCTTAACGCGCTTGCCGAGCAACAACGAGCGCAACATGGAGATCAGTCTTATCGAGGCGCTCACGATGCGGCGAATTCGTCGATTCTCGGAGGCACGACGAACGCGCCCGCGACCTCCTCACCCCAATAGACCTGCGCAACCTCACCTCTAGCCCTTCATGTGCTCCTGAATCTGCTTGGCTAGTTTCTCGATCTGATGCGCCTCTTTGATGAGGGGCAGCGGGAGCGTGGAGGTTAGATTCGTTTGCTGCACATGATCTCTGAAATCCGAAGTCATCTGAAACAGCTTCTGTGCATCCGATTTAATCTGTGTCCAAGCCACCGGACTGATGTTGGACTTCCGCTCCCCCTCCTGGACTCCTGTATTGTCTATCCCAGCCGGAACGTTTTGATTGGAGGGCGCATTTGGCGAAGAAAGTGGCTGTGGATGGGGCGTCATCTGGGCCGCAAGGGCGGGGCGCGCAACCAAGGCTCCGGCTGCTGCACCAGCCGCGGCTACGAGCAAGCGTCGCCTAGTCTCTCGCATGGATGCCTCCTGAACGAACAGACTTCTGTAGAGGCCTAATATTACAGTCGGCCATTGACAAAAGCCCAGACGCAGCTCTCTGGCTATTTCATCCGGCAAAATTCTTTCTGCGCTGCGGCTCGACTTTCTCGAGAGTCTTTGGACATGGTTCAGAGTTCGGCTGTATGCTTCAGACGATCCCGGAAAACGCTTTCTCGAATAATTTCCTGCGAACATAGACAAGTGAAAATCCTCTTCCAACGTATTGTCATAGCGCTCTCCCTTCTTCTTTGCAGTCTGGTTGCCACACACGGCGCTCGAGCGCAGAAACCGCAGGCACTCACTCTTTCCGGCGACTACTGGGGCACCCATGACCCCTCAATCATCGAGGCGGGCGACACTTGGTACGTCTTTGCCACCGGCAGGGCGAGCGATGGCGGACAGTTCCAGATTCGCTGCTCATCAGACCTGAAAGCATGGAAGCTCTGCGGACACGTTTTCGACCAGATTCCCGGTTGGATTCACAAGGACAGCCCGGGAACTGTCGGCCTCTGGGCTCCCGACATTTCCTACGAACAAGGCGTTTACCGCCTTTATTACGCCTATTCCCTCTTCGGCAAAAATACCTCCGGCATCGCGCTTGCCACGAACAAGACGCTCGATCCAAACAGTCCCGATTACAAATGGATCGATCACGGCCTGGTGCTGCGCTCCCTCGCCAACGATGACTTCAACGCCATCGACCCGAATTTCATTCTCGATAGCAACGGGCACGCGTGGCTCGCTTTCGGCAGCTTCTGGAGCGGCATAAAGATGAGGCGTCTCGATGAACGCACGGGCATGCTCGATGCGAAGGACACAAAACTCTATTCACTTGCCTCGCGAGCGAAGCCCGAGAATGCACCGCCCCCTCCGCCTGATCTTCCTCCCAACTGGGAGGCGGTGGAGGCGCCATTCATCGTGCATCACGGCGGCTACTACTACCTCTTCGTCTCGTGGGATCTTTGCTGCCGCGGGACGAAGAGCACTTATCGCACCATGGTTGGCCGTGCCCGCAAGGTGACTGGCCCCTATCTCGACAGGGATGGAAAATCGATGGCCGAAGGCGGCGGCTCAGAGTTGTTGGCAGCAAATCAGCGTTGGCTGGGCCCCGGCGGCGAATCGATCCTCATGCAGCCCGGCGGCGAGGATCTGATTGTCTTCCATGCTTATGACGCGAAAACGGGCAAGCCGGCCCTACAGATCTCGACCATCACCTGGACTGACGATTGGCCGCACGCCGCACTTGAACAGTGACGGCAGAGCGAGGTGTTCGCGCGATCTAAAGTGAATCGATGTGCGTCAAGATCCTCCCGCGCAAATTTGACAACTATTAGACGCCGATTTAACGACAGGCGTGCGTATGGATCGCTAGTGTCCTTTCCTGTAAGGAGAAACACCCATGCGATTCATGCTTCGTTCTCTAGTCCTCACTTCCGCCGCACTTTGCGCGACCGCGGCCTTTGCGGCTGAAAAAGCGGTGGTGAATGTTCCCTTCAACTTTGAAAGCCACGGCCAGGCGTTCCCTGCAGGACGCTATGACGTTACCCTCGACTCCCATGCCAACGTACTCACGCTGCGCAGCGCCACAAACACCGGCCAGTCGATGACCTGGGTCGTATCGCCGGCGGACTGCAATCCAGATTCGCCAGCTCTCCATATGATTTTTGATGACGCGGGCTCCACGCATGAGTTGCACACGGTGCAACTCGGCACGCGCATCACCTCCGTACTGGACGCTCCCGCCCAACACCACGGTGCGGGCAGCTCAGTGGCTGCGGGTAGCGGCCAGTAACGCAACACTCGTCACGAAGCCCGCGTCGGAACGCTCCGCGCGGGCTCTTTTTTCCCTTCGGGATAGGCGGCACAGTCCGTGCCGGACAATTCCCTGAGCCAATCGCATACATTTTTCGTCGACCCTCGCGTCGCGCCCTCCTTCACCCGCTGTCCATATCCCTCAGAAAATGCGTATGCTGGACACGCTGCCTCAAATCGCGTGCTTGCAGGAGCTGATTCGATATGGGTTCAAGAGGGAATCTGATCTCAAGAAGAAAATTCATGGCTGGCGGATCGATCGCCACGGCCGCCGTACTATTTCAATCGAAAACAGTCCACGCCGCTCCTTCAGAAGCGGGAATCGGAGTGCAACTTTACAGTGTGCGCCAGATGCTGGCTCAGGATTTCCCCGGGACTCTTGCCAAGGTTGCGGATGCGGGCTATCGCAATGTGGAAGCAGCCGGATTCTACAACCACGGCGCCACCGATGTGAAGCAAATGATGGCCACAGCGGGCTTGAAATGCGTGAGCGCGCATTATTCTCTGGCCGACCTGCTCAAGGCCGCCGACGCGACCATGGAATACGCCAACACTCTGGGACTTGAGTACGTGATCTGCTCGTCGCCGTCGGTCGCCGATCCCGCAAAGTTTGCACACGCGCCGGGCGGAGCCTGGCAGGCCATGCAGCACGGCCTGACAGCCGACGACTGGAAATGGAATGCCGGGCAATTCAACGAAATGGGTCGGAAGATGAAGGCCCAGGGGCTGAAATTCGGCTATCACAACCACACGATGGAGTTTCACGATCTCGGCGGCACGAACGGATTCCAGATACTGCTCCGCGATACCGATCCGTCCCTGGTGACGATGGAAATGGATTGCGGCTGGGTCGTGGCCGGCGGCGGCAATCCGGTCGAGTTGCTCACGAAGTATCCGACACGATTTTCGATGCTGCATGTAAAGGACCTGAAGGCCGCGGAACCAGGTGACGAGCCAGGAAAGCGCATTTCGACTGAGCTGGGGCGGGGCGTGATCGACTATAAGCCCATCTTTGCCGCGGCACGGAAGGCCGCCATTCGCTACTCGATCGTCGAGCAGGAAGACTTCGACATACCGGTCTTCGACGCGCTGAAAATCGATTACGAATTTATGCGCACGCAAGGGCCGGGCTAAATCCGGCCAGCGATCAGATGTGGCAGCTTACGGCGCCGCGCTTTTCGAGATACTTCTGGTGGTACTCCTCGGCTCGCCAGAAGGTCTCGGCCGGAACCACCTGCGTAACAATCGGCCTTGAGAAGCGCTTCTCGTCCGTCAGCCGGGCAATCACCTGCTTTGCGACAGCTTCCTGCTCCAGAGAGTGGTAGAAAACGGCGCTGCGGTACTGCTTGCCCCAATCCGGACCCTGGCGGTTGAGCTGGGTCGGATCGTGCAGCTCGAAAAACAGGTCAAGCAAGTGCTCGTAGCTCACCTTCGACGGGTCGAAATCGATCTCAACAACCTCAGCGTGGCCGGTGGCGTCGGTGCACACATCCTTGTACGTCGGATTGTCGAGCTTGCCGCCCTCGTATCCCACCGCAGTCGCAGTCACGCCGGGAACCTGCTGAAACCGCGCCTCAACACCCCAGAAACATCCTGCACCAAATGTAGCCTTCGCCATCAAAACCTCCCTGGAAACCAACGTTTAGATGCTTTCGGAAGCTGTTTTGATCCCTTAACGGGGCCGTGACGACCGCTTCACAGGTGAAGAAACAGGCCGGCGGCTGTTCTTCTTCGCAAAGGTGCGCCGGGCTGGACTCTTCTTCAGACGAGAAGCAGCCGGAAGCGCTTTTTCTCTCTTCGGTTCGCGTGGGGAAGTTTTGGCGGCCTTCTGGACCTTCGATGCCCGCTTCAGCTTTTCGACTTCCTGGTCGCTCAGCTCGCGGACCTTGCCCGGCTCGACGTCCAGCACCAGCGGCCCGTAGCCGATGCGGCGAATCTTCTCGACATGATGGCCGATTTCCTCGAACATCTTGCGAATTTCGCGATTCCGCCCCTCAATCAACACCAGCTCATACCAGGGATTTTCGCCCTCGCGCACCAGCCGGACCTTTGCCGGAGCAGTCAGGACACGGCCTTCATGCGTCCCCGGCTTGCCACGCTCGATCATCATTCCGGTACGCATCTGATCGAGATCCGATTCCTTCGGTTTTCCGCTCACTTTGACGAGATAGGTCTTCTCGACTTTGGTGGCGGCGCGGGTCAGGGCGTTCGCCAGCTCGCCGTCGTTGGTCATCAGCAGCAGCCCTTCGCTGGCATAGTCCAGCCGGCCCACAGGAAAAACCCGTTCTCCGCCGCGAATGAGCTGCATGACCGTGGGACGGTTCTCCGGATCGCTCATTGTCGTCACGTAGCCCTTTGGCTTGTTGACGACGTAATAGCGCAGGCGCTCCGGACCGTGCAGCAGCTTGCCATCCACGCGGATGTGATCGCGCGATGCGTCCGCCTTTGTGCCCAGCTCGGTTGCGATCTTTCCGTTGATCTGCACGCGTCCGGTGAGGATGAGCTCCTCTGCCTTGCGCCGTGAGCAGATTCCGGCAGCGGCGATGATCTTTTGCAGCCGCTCACCAGCGCTCTCACGGCCTCGATCCTGCTCCGGCTCGACGGCCATCAGTCTCCTTCGCCCGGCTGGCCCACGGAGGCAGTCGCTTCGCCCGCGTCCACCATGCTGGTAGGCTTGACCTCGGGTTCGACCGCTATGCCGGGAAGATCGGCGTATTCGCTTGTGCCGCTCTCTTCGCTTACCCCTATGGCGGCCACTGCGGCGGCCTCGATCTCGGAGTCCTCGGGATCGGAATCCGCCTCGGCAGATCCGCTGCCTTCGTCATCCGCGTCAGTGTCGGCCTGCTCGAACGGCAGTTGCTCCGACGGAGCATCGAGAATCTCCGATTCTGCCAGTTCGCCCGCCATTTTTTCGAACTCTTCGATCGATGGCAGCTCATTCAGGTCTTTCAACCCAAAGCGAAGCAGGAATTCTTTGGTCGTCTTGTAGAGGATGGGCCGGCCAATCACATGCTTGCGTCCTGCCGTGGTAATGAGCTTGCGGCTGATCAATGAGCCGAGCACGCCGCCCGAATCCACTCCGCGAATCTCGCTCACTTCAGGCGCGGTCACCGGCTGTTTGTACGCAATCACGGCCAGCGTCTCCAGCGCCGGCAGCGACAACTTCATCGGAGGCTTCAGGCTTTTCACAAAACCGCGCACGGCATCGTGATACTCGGCCTTGGTGGCCACTCGATAGCCGCCCGCGATCTCCCGAATCTCCACGCCATGGTCGCCTTCGGCATAATCGGCAATCAGGTCGTTCACGATGCGGTGAAGCTCGTCGCGGATTTCGCGGTCCCGCAAGCGCGCTGCCTGTTTCGTTTCGTCGACGGAAGCTTCCGCACCCTCTGCCTCGACAGCCTCAGCGGCAGTAATCTCGTTCGGGATCATCAGCGGTGGTTCCCAGCCCAGACCAGGGTCGGGCGCAATTGTCGCTGATATAGCGATGGCCGCCTCCGCAGCCTGCTCCGCCAGCCGGACGCGCCGTTCTTCCAGTGCTTCAGCTTGAAACAGTGCGGCCAGCTGCGCCAGAGTGACGGGTTCCTCGGCTGCGTAAATAACGGCTTCGATCTTGGCTTTTAGACTCATGCGTTCGGATGTAAAGCTTCTCGCCGGGCAAAGAAAACGGCGCTTCTCAGATACTACAGAAGCGCCGCTCATCCGTCAGTGTGCTGGCTGGTGGGTGGTACCCGGCCAGGATTTCTAAATGAACTGCCGCAACCCCCAGAAGATTCCGGCCGCAAGCAACGCTGCAACCGGAAGGGTGAAGACCCAGGCCAGGGCGATGTTGCGGATCGTGGAGAATTGCAGACCGCTGCCGTTAGCCAGCATGGTTCCGGCAACACCCGAGGAGAGCACATGCGTCGTCGAGACGGGCATCTTGAATTGATCTGCCGCAATGATGGTGACAGCCGCGACGATCTCAGCCGATGCTCCCTGTGCATAGGTCAGGTGATCCTTGCCGATCTTCTCGCCAACCGTAATAACGATCCGCTTCCAGCCGACCATCGTTCCCAATCCCAGCGCCAGAGCGACCGCAACCTTCACCCAAGGGGGAATGAACTTGGTCGAAAGGTCGAGGTGCTTCTTGTAGTTGGCCAGGACCGCATTCTCGGGCGAGGAGAATTTCGGAGTGCCGGACTTGGCCATCAGGCGCAAGGCTTCGCTCTCAACGTACATATCGTTGCGAACATTCTGCTGTTGATTGGCCGGGATGCTAGCGAGTGTGTGATATGCCACCACTTCGTGCTGGATCTCGAGCGCCAATTGGCGCGCGGCCAGCATGGTGTTGGGCGTGAACTCTTTGGTGCGGATGTAATCGGTCAAATCGGTGCGCGCGTCGCCCATTATCGCGTCGGGGGAAACGTAGCTGGAAAGCACATTCGCAGCCTGTTGGGAGACAGCGGCAAAATCCTGCACCTGGTTATAGCCAATTGCGTGGTTCAGCGCGTAAGCCGTGGGAACGGTACCGATCAGGATGAGCATGATCAATCCCATGCCCTTCTGCCCGTCGTTCGATCCGTGACCGAAGCTCACGCCGGTGCAGGTGAGCACCAGCAGGCTGCGAATCCAGAACGGCGGCGGAGTATCGCCCTTCGGCGACTCATACAGTTCAGGCTTCTTAACCAGCACTTTCAAAAGCAGCAGGAGCAGCGCCGCGCAGACAAACCCGACAACGGGCGAAATCAACAGCACTTTGAAGACATTCGCGGCCTGCGCCCAATCCACGCCGCTGGTGCCTGTCTTGGGGCTCATCAACTGATTCGCGACACCGACCCCGATGATCGAGCCGATCAGCGTGTGCGAACTGGAAGCGGGCAAACCAAGCCACCAGGTGCTGAGGTTCCATATGATGGCGGCCAGCAGCAGCGAGAAAACCATGGCGAACCCCGCACCCTTGCCAACCTGCAAAACCAGTTCCACCGGCAGCAGCGTCAGAATCGTATAAGCAACGGCGCCCGAAGAAGTGAGAACGCCGATCAGGTTCCACATGCCGGACCAGACCACGGCGATGTGCGGCTCAAGAGAGTGTGTATAGATGACGGTGGCAACAGCGTTTGCTGTGTCATGGAAGCCGTTGACGAATTCGAAACCCAGCGCGATGAGCAATGCAAGACCAAGCAGCGCATAGGGCCAGGCCGATGCCAGGTGCGTCCCGCTCAGGTCGTTCGCGAGCTGCGAAACTGCGTATCCCAGGCCTCCGATCAACACTAGCCCGAAAATGGCCATGCCAATCTTTCCGGGAGACTTGTTCAGCTTGTGGTGGACGGCCGATGTGGCACTGGCGTGTCCGGGGGAAACGGCTACGCTTGCTGCTTCATTCATGAAGATCGACTCCTGAGATTGCCTCTAGGGGGCTCGTTCTGCAAGCTATCAGGCGGAGTCACGCCAGAGAATGAAAATCAGGCCGGCTTTTATGAATATTTGATGAAAGCGAGATGAACGAGGGATGTGCGTCACTTACGACCAGTCGTCGCGAATCTGGCTCATGCGCTCGTTCAAGGCCTCTTCGAACTGCTCGTGTTTCTTCACGAAGATTTCGCTGAAGTTTCGATCCTGCCGCAGCAAAATGGCCTGCAAACGCACCAGTTCCAGCAGGGCCAGAAACATGGCGATCAGCGAACTCCGCGATTTTGTGCCGGCCAGCAGCTTGCTGAGGGCAATCGGCTTGTCTTCCATCACCAGGCGGCGACGAATGAAGTCGATCATCTGGCCGACGGTGGCCGTGTCTTCTTCCACTTCAAGAACGGGACGACTCTTCGCGCGATTCAATATCTCCTGGAAGACGCGCACCAGGTCGATAGTGTCCGCCGCGAGTTCCGGCTCGGTTCCTTCAGCGTCGCGAAACTCGCGAATGCCGGGATTAGTCCAGGTTGCTTCCTCAATCTGCTGCTTGGCATGCAACATTTGCGCCGCGTTTTTGAAGCGCTCGTGCTCCAGCAGCCGCTCGACCAGCTCGCGCCTGGGATCGTCCGCCTCGCCCTCAGCTGACTCCGCCGGAGAGCGCGGCAAGAGCATCTTGCTCTTGATGTGAATCAGCAGCGCGGCGGTGTAAATGAAGTCACCGGCCACGTCGACGTCGGTTTCCTTCAAATGCTCGACGTAGCCCAGAAACTGGGCCGTGATCTTCGCGATCGGGATGTCGTAGATGTCGATATCCTGTTTGCGGATCAGGTCCAGCAGCAGGTCGAGCGGTCCGTCGTAAACCTTCGCCACGCTGACGGAAAACGGAAAGACGCTGGCCTCCTCTTTCTTGAGGTCGTGCGCGGTCTTCTCATATTTTGCGTTGCCCGGCGCTTCTGCGTGCGCAGGGGTCGGATTGGTGGGCTGATCGGTCATTACGTACCGCCCTCCAGTGTCGGCAGCAGGCCTATCGCAGTGCGAACTTCGGCAAGGGTCTGCCCGGCTCGCTGCGAGGCCCGCTGTGCGCCTGCCTCAAGGATTTCCTTGACCAGCAAATTGTCCTGCTCATACCTGCGCCGCCGTTCCTGTATTGGCGTCAGGTGCTCGATAATTGCATCCGCAACCCATCCCTTGCACTCGATGCAGCCGATACTCGCTGTTGTGCAGCCTTCGTATACCTTCGTCAGCGTCTCGGCGGTTGAAAAGACCTTATGGAGATCGCCCACGGGGCAGACGTCGGGATTGCCCGGATCCTTGCGGCGGATGCGCGCAGGATCGGTGACCATGGGCTTCAGTTTGGCGCGAATCTCAGGTTCCGGATCGGAAAGCAGGATGGTATTGCCATAGCTCTTCGACATCTTGCGGCCGTCCGTGCCCGGCAGCTTCGGCGACGGGGTCAGCAGCACCTGCGGCTCGGGAAAAACCTCGGCTGGAAGATGATCGGGCTCTTTGGACGCATGTGGCGTCGGTGGGGAAGGATAGAAATTGTTAAATCGCCGCGCAATCTCGCGCGTGAATTCCACATGCGCGACCTGGTCCTGCCCCACCGGCACGAAATGAGCCTGGTAGAGCAGGATATCCGACGCCATCATCAGCGGATAGCCGAGAAATCCATAGGTACTCAGATCCTTGTTGGTGAGATTTTCCTGCTGCTCCTTGTACGTGGGCACGCGCTCCAGCCAGCCCAGGGGAGTGATCATCGCGAGCAATTGCGGCAGCTCGAAATGCGCCTTGACCTGGCTCTGCACAAAGAGCGTGCAATTCTCCGGATCGAGACCGGCAGCCAGAAAGTCTACGGCCGCGTCGAGTGTGCTCTGCTTGATTTGCGAAGTGTCAGCATAGTCGCTGGTGAGCGCGTGCAGATCCGCAATGAAGAAATAGCTCTCGTATTCATGCTGCAGCCGCACCCAGTTGTAGAGTGCGCCCATGTAGTTACCCAGATGGAGCTTGCCGGTGGGGCGCATGCCGCTCAGCACGCGCTTCTTTGAATCAGAAGAAGAGATCGACACCCTGGTCCTTTGTTCGAAGTCCTTTGCTCGAAAATGCTCGTCCTATTGTACGGAAAGAATCAGAGGGATAGCAGGACAGCGTCGATCAGCGCCAGCGCAGGCCGGACAAAGAACATTACGACCGGGCCGCCAACCAGAAGCATCAGAATGAGGCTGATCATGCCCAGCGAGTCGTAAATTCTCAATGCGTTGTAGGGAAGCATGTGGCGGAAGATATGCGAACCATCGAGCGGCGGAAGCGGCAGAAGGTTGAAGACGGCGAGCACCAGGTTCAACAGAATGGCCAGATAGAAAATCAGGGCCATCGGAAAGATCACCGGGCTTGCAGTCATCAGGGTAGGATCGATGGCGCCCCCGGCCAGTTCACGCACCGCCAGTGCGCCCGTCGGTGTCGCATGGACCAGGACGACCAGCGCGATTGTGCATGCAAGGGCGGCCGCCAGGTTGCTCGCCGGCCCAGCGAGAGTGGTCAGAATATCGTCGCGGGTAATACGTTTGAAATTGCGCGTGTTCACCGGTGTGGGACGCGCCCAGCCAATCAGGAATCCGCCGTAACCCGGCAGAAACAACATCACCAGGGGGATCAAAATCGTCCCAATCGGGTCGATGTGTTTGACGGGATTTAATGTCACCCGGCCCAGCATCCTGGCCGTCTGATCGCCCAGGCGCGACGCCATCCAAGCATGGGCGGCCTCGTGAAGACTGAGCGCGAAAACAAGGATCGCAAACTGGAAAATTTTAATGACGATGTCTTGCTGACTCATGGACAACAGTGATGGTAACAGGGCGCGCGCATCGACGCACGACGCGTCGTGGCGGGCTGATCAGTCACAATTAGGACGCACCTGCCGCTCGGGGGCAGGCACATCGCTCCTGTCCTTAAACTGTGTGGCCTCGTCCTTTGTCTTTAGCTGCTTCGCCGGCACGCCGCCTGCAATGACGTGATCGCCGACTTCCTTCGTCGCCACGCTCATTGCGCCCAGCATCGCGTCTTCGCCCACCCGCACTCCGGCCATCACGGAGGCGTGATAGGTGAGCCGCGCTCCGGGGCCAATCTCCGTCTTTCGATGCTCAACCACTCTGGAGTCGATCGGATCATGTGCATGCGAATAGACCGAGGCGTAGTCCGAAATCGATGTGCCCTTTTTGATGATCAATTCGCCACGATCGTCGAGCATGACGTACTTGTGAATGACACAGTCGTCCTCGATCGTAAGGTTGTAGCCATAACTGAACTCGACTCCGTGAAAAATCTTCACGTTCTTGCCGATGCTCTTGAAGATGTGTTTACCCAGCATGGCACGAAAGCGGAAGCCCAGCCAGTGGTTCAGAGCCACGGGCGAGTGGTCGAACATGTGCCAGAACCAGATCAGCGGCTTGAGACAGGCATATTGCTTCGCGTCGATGTCGCCGTAATATTCGGGCTCAAGCGTAACGTTGGCCGGATCCAGTGATAATTCCAGCACGTTGAAAGGCAGTTCCGTGGTGAGGGTGAAATTCAACCTTCCACCATGAGGACGTCCCAGCAACAACTGATGCAGATTGTCGCGCACCAGTTCTTGTCGCAGGGCCGGCTTCTTGTGCTTGGTGAACTCTTCGTCGAGGTATTCGATCCAGCGCGTGAAGACTTCCTTGGCTTCGCGTGATGGCTCAAGATCGCGATATTCGTAACGGGGCATGTCTATCCTTCAAGAAGATTCCTTGGCCTTGCGGAGAAATCCTTCGGCCTCTAGCAGATTACGCTTTAACTCTTGTCTGATGCGTGGCAACAGCGAAAGTCGCATGCTCACTCGATGGCGAAGACTGCGTAGACGGTGGCGGATTCCTCGATCTGGCGCGGATTAATGGCGAGTGTAGCAACAGCTTTTGCCATGGGCGGTGGTCCGCTAAATGATGCGTACTGCTCGAGCCGCTGAACAGGACTCGCCGGAGCCTGGTTGCTGGCGTAGATCAAGCCTGACAGCTTGACATTGAGGCCCTGTGCCATCTGCTGTGCGATCGCCTGGGCCTTGGCGAGGGCTTTGGCGGCCGCTCTTGCCTGCAGCGCATTCATGTCGCGGTATTGCCATTCAATCTGGCCGCTCTGGTTCGCGCCCGCTTCCACGGCGACGTGCAGGACTTTTGCTGCGTCGTCGGGCTTTGTCCTCACGGTCCACGACTGATTCAGCACGAACTGTTCTTTGTCGCGATCCATCTGGGATTCCTGCGGATCGTGATAGGTGTTCCGTTGCAGGTTCTGGTTCTCGCTCTCAATCGCCTTGTCAGGAACGCCGGCTTTCTTGAGAGCATCGACGATCGCGTTCGAGATCTTTGATCCATCGGCATAGGTGGCCGGCTCATCCGGTCCGAAGAGCTGAAATCCCACATGCACAACTGCAAGATCAGCATCTATTGTCGCCTTTTCGGACGCCGTTACCGCAATCGTGCGATTGTTCTTGTCCACTTTCACACTCTGAGCCCGGATTGCCTCTGTGCTCGCGTATCCGAACAGGACCGCCACGACAGTGACCGTCGCTACATTTCGCCACATCACAATCTGCATGCTCAGTCTCCTTTAAAGTGGGTGAACTCGAAACCGCCCGAGTGTATACCACCTCGAATTTCTTGTCGCCTCGTGATCTTTGCTGAATTCACCAGCGATGCGATTGTGCGAAAGTGCGCAGCCTATCCAGCGTCTCCCGCACAGCGCCGGAATCAATCGCCTCCGCTCCCCGGGCCACGCCTTCGCGCATATCCGCCGCGACTCCCGCCGCAACCAATGCTGCGGCGGCGTTGAGAAGGACTACATCTCGCCTCGGTCCCGGCTCGCCATCAAAAATGCGCGCAAGAATCGCCGCGTTCTCGGCCGCCGTCTGGCCCCCGGCCAAATCGTCGAGCGAGCAGCGAGGCAACCCCGCCTCCTCGGGAATGAGTTGATACAACCGCACGCTATTCCCTAATCCTTGTTCCCAGTTCCCTGCACTCTTCACCTCGGCCAGGCGGCTCTCACCGGTCACTGTCAACTCATCCAGACCATCGCTGCCATGCACAACAAACGCGTGCCGCACGCCCAGCCGCGCCATCGCTTCGGCAGCCAGCGTGAGCCGCGGGCGCGAATAAACGCCCATCACCTGCGCCGGAGCCCCTGCCGGGTTCGTCAGTGGCCCCGCCAAATTAAAGATCGTCCGAAATCCCAGCGCCCGGCGGATAGGCTGCACTCGCTTCAACGCCGGATGCATCTCCGGCGCATACAGAAACATGAATCCTGTGGCGCGCAGACATTCGACAGCTTGCTCCGGTCGGAGCGTCACCGGCACGCCCAGCGCCTCCAGCACATCTGCCGAACCGCAGCAGGAGGTCACGGCGCGATTGCCGTGCTTGGCTACCTTTGCGCCGGCTGCAACAGCGACCAGTGCCGCTCCGGTCGAGATGTTGAAGGTGCCCAGGCCGTCTCCACCCGTGCCACATGTATCTACCAGACTCGCTCGCTCTTCGTCCGTCAACGGCAGCGCAACCGCCAGCGCGCGCATCGCCTCGGCGAAGCCCGTCAGCTCGTCCGCCGTCTCGCCGCGAGTCGCCAAAGCGGTCAGCAGAGCCGCAATCTCCACATCAGAAGACTCGCCGGCGAGCACCTGCGTCAGCATCCGTCGCGCTTCATCGCGGCTCAACGAAGCGCCCTGCTCCACCACCAGCTTTAACGTCTCCCGGAAGTCTGCCATGAGGTTTTCAGTTTACAGGTCTGTTACCCGTCCGGGGCGACCGCGTAAGACGCGAGACGTGAAGCGCAATTGCCCGTGAGGCCAGCACCCGCTACACTGGAAAGTCTGCTGCAATGCAATCCTTCGAACACGGCGTGCCGTGCGCGAGCGAGCCTGCGGTTAGTCTTCGATCCGTCACCGTTTTATAAATTTCTGTCGAAATACATTTATGAAAATTCACGAGTATCAGGCAAAAGACATCCTCGCGAAGTACGGCGTCGCCGTGCCGCGGGGCGAGGTGGCCAACACGCTCGACGAGGCGTTGGACGTGGCTAAGAAGCTCTTCGCAAATGGCGCGAAGGGCGTCGTCGTCAAGGCACAGATCCATGCCGGAGGCCGCGGCAAGGGCGGCGGCGTAAAGGTCGCGAGGACGATCGACCAGGCTGAGCAATTTGCCAAGCAGATCCTTGGCATGCAGCTCATCACCCACCAGACCGGGCCGCAGGGTCAAAAGGTGCAGCGCCTTCTGATTGAGGAAACGGCCGCCATCGATCGCGAGCTCTATCTTGGCATCGTGCTCGATCGCGCTGTGGCCAAGCTGGCCTTCATGGCTTCGCAGGCTGGCGGCATGGAAATCGAAGAAGTCGCCGCCAAAGACCCGACCGCCATCCACAAGGCCTACATCGATCCCGCTGTCGGCTTCCAGCCCTACCAGGCGCGGCAACTGGCCTTCGCGCTCGGACTTAAGCCGACGCAGATCAACGAAGCCGTCAAGTTTATGCTTGGCCTCTACAAGGCCTTCATCGAGACCGATGCTTCCCTGCTCGAAATCAATCCCTTCATCACCACCAAGGACGACAAACTCTTCGCCCTCGATTGCAAAATCAACTTCGACGACAACGCCATCTTCCGCCACAAAGAACTAAAAGAGCTGCGCGACGTGGCCGAAGAAGACCCCCTCGAAGTCGAGGCCTCGAAGTACGCACTTAACTACATCAAGCTCGACGGCAACATCGCCTGCATGGTCAACGGAGCAGGGCTGGCCATGGCCACCATGGACATCATCCAGCATGCCGGCGGCGCGCCCGCAAACTTCCTCGATGTGGGCGGCGGCGCAAACCAGCAGCAGATCGAGCACGCCTTCGAGATTCTGCTCTCCGACAAGGGCGTTCAGGCCGTTTTCATCAACATCTTCGGCGGAATTCTGCGAGTCGATACATTGGCGCAAGGTGTAGTAGGAGCCGCGCAGAAGACGAAAGTCAGCGTCCCGGTTGTGTTGCGCCTTGAAGGCACCAATGTCGAAGAGGGCCGCAAGATCCTGAAGGATTCTGGCCTCAACTTCATTATCGGCGACACCATGCAGGACGCCGCCCAGAAGGTCGTAGCAGCGGCGAAGGGAGCGAAGAGCTAATGGCAGTGCTCGTTGATAAAAATACAAAGCTGATTGTTCAGGGAATCACCGGCAAAGAAGGCACCTTCCACGCGAAGGGCTGCGCTGAGTACGGGACCAAGGTTGTCGGCGGAGTCACGCCCGGCAAGGGCGGCACCATACATGAAGGCTGGCCGGTCTTCGACACGGTTGGAGAAGCGGTTGAGAAGACCGGAGCCAACGTCACCGTCATTTTTGTCCCGCCGCCGTTTGCCGCCGACGCCATTCTTGAGGCCAATGATGCCGGACTGCCGCTGATCATCTGCATCACCGAAGGCATTCCGGTGAACGACATGGTCAAGGTCTGGAGCGTGCTTAAGAACTCCAGCTCGCGTCTCATCGGTCCCAACTGCCCCGGAGTCATCTCACCGGGTAAGGCCAAGGTCGGCATCATGCCAGGCCGTATCCACAAGGAAGGCAACGTCGGCATCGTCTCCCGCTCCGGCACCCTGACCTATGAGGCGGTCTACCAGCTCACGCAGCGCGGCATTGGTCAATCAACGGCGATCGGGATCGGCGGCGATCCGATTATTGGCACGACGCATATAGATGCGCTTAAGCTGCTCAACGAAGATTCAGAGACAGAAGCCATCATCCTCATCGGCGAAATCGGCGGAACGGCCGAAGAAGCCGCTGCCGAGTACGTCAAACAGCACGTCAAGAAGCCGGTCGTCGGCTTCATCGCCGGACAAACCGCGCCACCGGGTCGCCGCATGGGCCACGCCGGAGCCATCATCTCCGGAGGCCAGGGCACCGCCGCCGAGAAGATGAAAGCCCTCACCGCGGCCGGCATTCATGTCGTCGAAAGCCCAGCAACTATCGGCGAAACTGTCGCGCGGGTAATTGGCAAAGCGTAGTTTCTTTTACATCAGAAAAATCCACTTGAGGCAAAGACTTCTAACGGTGATCATAAAGAGCATGGTCACACGCGCCTTCCGAACCCTGATACTACTAGCAATTGTCGTTCCTCTGGCAGGCTGCTCGCTCAACAAGGCCAGCTCCCAGGTTGCTTTCATGGGCGATTCAATCACGGAATCGTGGACGTTTCCTCGCGTTAATTACGGCGTGCACGGAGACACCACGGCGCGGATGCTGGCTCGCTTTCCGCAGCAGGTCCTCGCGCATCCCTACAAAACGGTCTACATCCTGGGTGGAACCAATGATGTCCTGCTCCATATAGCCCCTGAGACGACCATCAACAATCTCGACTCCATGATCCAGCTCGCCCAGTCTCATCACATCGAGCCTGTCCTCGGGGAAATCCCACCCATCCTGCGCGACGGAGGCGCATACTCGGCTTCGGTTCGCGACCTGAACGCGCGAATCCTTTCTCTCGCCAGCCTCCGCCGTATTGCGGTAGTGGACTACTATGACGCCATTGCGGGCCACCCCGGCTTCCAGAGCGATGGCATCCACTTAAAACGCCGCGGCTACCTGGCCATGGAAGGCCGGCTTCTCAGCACGAAAAATCCATTCTAGGTTTCCGCTCCAGCCAACCTCGGAACTCCGGCCGTCTCCGTTACACTAGAAGTAACGCACTCACTTGAGGAGAACTACCCTTTGTCGCAACGCACCTTCAGCATCATCAAGCCAGACGCGGTCCGCAAGGGCAACACCGGAGCCATCCTCGCCGAGATCGAGAAGGCCGGATTCAAGATCATCGCCATCAAGAAGCTCTCCATCTCGAAGACCCAGGCCGAAGGCTTCTATTACGTCCACAAGGAGCGGCCCTTCTTCGGCTCGCTTACCGACTTTATGTCTTCGGGACCCATCTTTCCGCTCGTCCTCGAGAAGGACAACGCTATCGCCGATCTGCGCAAGCTGATGGGCGCCACCAACCCGGCCAACGCCGAGGAGGGTACCATCCGTAAGCTGTTCGCCGAATCGATTGAAGAGAACGCCATTCACGGCTCCGACGGCGAAGACACCGCCCAGTTCGAAATCGGCTACTTCTTCGCCGGGCACGAGCTAGCCTAGCCTCCAACGTGCTCCGGTCCTCCGTCGGGCGCCCGCTCACTGAGGACCGGGGTGTCTCAGCATGTCCCACCCGGAACTGTCTCAAGCTTTGTTAGAGGAAAGGCGTCCAACCGGTCTCCAATAAGTATAGGAAAGCCACTCGTTCCTCAACATGATTCTGTGCCAGACAGCGGCTATGACTATGAACGTGGCTTGCTCGAAACAGGAAAGTGGGCACGTACGCAGCAAAGCCAAGCACCACACCACGAGCCGAAGTGGACATTACGGCCGATAGCCAGGCTATTCGCGATAGAGAAACGGCTTGGGTCAAGGACTGGCAGGCCAAGGACGCCGATAAGATCGTCTCCCACTATGCTCCGGATGGGGTCCTTCTGATCGCTGACTCGCCCGCCATGAAGGGCTCCGACGCAATCAAGTGCGGCATCGGCGGCATGCTCAAGGACCCGCATCTGTCGCTCACCTTTGCTCCCACGGCGGTGGTCATCGCCAAAGGCGGTGACATCGCGTACACCCAGGGCGTCTACACCATGACCTACAGCGATCCGAAGAGCAAGGCCACTCTGATC
>JABCZC010000079.1 GCA_013289875.1 Acidobacteriota bacterium
ACCACCCCGGAGCGAGGCAGTTGACTGTGACTCCATGCTTCCCCCAGTCATCAGCAAGGCTCATGGTGAGCTGCCGGATTCCTCCCCGGCTGGCGGTGTACGGCCCCAGCCCGGCATACCCGGCAACGCTGGTCACTGACCCGATGTTGATAATTCGCCCATACCGGTGGGGGATCATTCCCCGCGCAATCGCCTGGGCCACAAAAAAGCTGCCCCGCAGGTTGGTATCGAGGATGAGGTTCCAGTCCTCCCACGTAACCTCGAGCGCCGGCTTGCGAACGTTGCAACCGGCATTATTGACCAGGATGTGAATCTGCCCGAACGCGGCCTGCGCCTCTTCGGCCATCCGCTGAATGCTGCCGTGATCACGCACATCGAGCGCCAGAGGAACCGCCTTGCGTCCCATCGCCTCGACCTCAGTCACGAATGCCGAGAGATCTTCGCGTTTGCGGCTGGTGATGATGAGATCCGATCCAGCTCTCGCCAGTGCTCGACCGAAGTACTGCCCAAGTCCGCGGCTCGCCCCGGTGACAAGAGCGACTTGCCCGCTCAGGTCAAACAGGTTCTCGCTCACGAGGCAAGCTCTCCTGGAACGGAAGGCTGATCGAAAGGAGTCAGCACCACCTTCATCAGGTTGGGTTCGCCTCGGTGCAGGCGCTCGAACCATTGCGGTCCGTCCTCGAGCGGCACAACCGCTGTAATGAGAGACTTGACTCGGATCGCGCCCGTACGCATCAGCTCCATCGCCTCGGGATACTCACCCGACGAAGCCGCCGTGCCCTGCAGCCGGATCTGCCGGCTGACAACCTTCTGTAGAGGCAGCCGAACTTCGGGGGTGATGTTGCCAATCAGCACCACCGTTCCGCCCTTACGCACGCCGTCGATCGCAGCCGACACCGTGGCATCGCGCCCAACAGCCTCGAAGACGACATCGACGCCTTTGCCGCCGCTGAGCCGAAGCACCTCTGCGAGCATCGCCGCTCCCGATACATCGATGGTCTCGTCGGCGCCCATCTCGCGAGCGAGCTTTAGCCGGGTGGCATCCAGATCGGTGACGAAGACCCGCGAGCATCCGAGGGCGCGGGCCGCCTGCAGAGTGAGCAGGCCGATCATGCCTGCGCCGATGACGAGCGCCGTTTCGCCGCCCTTGAGCTCGGCCACTCGCACGGCATGCAACCCGACCGACACGGCTTCCAGCATGGCCGCTTCGGGGAAGCTCAGCTCCTCGGGCAGCCGGTAGACGATGCGCTCGGGTACAACGACATACTCGGCGAAAGCTCCATGGCGGCGGTAATCGCCGCAGGAAACGCCGACCACCTGCCGGTTGTCGCACAGGTTCACCTCGCCCGCACGGCAGTACTCGCACTCTCCGCAGTAGACGGTAGAATCGAAGGTGACGCGGTCTCCAACGCTGAACTGGCGGACCCCATCGCCGATCTCGGCGACCGTGCCCGCAGCCTCGTGCCCCATCACCAGCGGCGGAATGCGCCGCCCTGACGAGCCATCGTATCCGTGCACGTCGCTGCCGCAGATACCGCAAGCGGCGATGCGAATGAGGACCTCACCCGGGGCCGGCACAGGCCGATCCATGTCCGTAGTGACATCGAGCTTGTTGTATTCGGAGAGCAGAAGCGCTTTCATTGCAAAGAAATCCTCAGAGTCAGGTTACTCCGACGCTCGCAAGATAGCCCGGTACTCAGCCGCGCTTGATGCCGCCGAGCACAAGTTTGCCGATGGTCGCCAATTGCATGTTTGAGGTGCCTTCATAGATTTTGCCGATCTTGGCGTCGCGATAATACTTCTCGACTGGATAGTCCTTGACGAAGCCGTAGCCACCATAGACTTCGACTGCGTGGCTTGCCACGCGCTCAGCGACCTGCGACGAGAAGTACTTGGCCATCGCGGCTTCGCGGACGTAATCCAGCTTCGCGTCCTTGAGGCGCGCGGCGTTGTAGACGAGGAGGCGGGTGGCTTCGATCTCCGTCGCCATCTCCGCGAGCGAAAATTGCACCGCCTGAAACTCGGCGATGGGTTTACCAAACTGCTTGCGCTCCTGCGCGTATTTGGCGGCGTGGTTCCACGCGCCTTGTGCGAGGCCTAGCATCTGGGCCCCGATGCCAATACGCCCCTCATTCAGCGTCTCAATGGCGATCTTGTATCCCTTGCCGGGCTCGCCGAGCACGTTGTCCGCAGGCACGCGGCAATCTTCGAGGATCAATTCGCAGGTGGAGGAGGCGCGGATGCCAAGCTTGTCCTCCTTCTTGCCAACGGTGAATCCGGGGAAATCCTTCTCGACCAGAAACGCCGTGATGCCCTTGTATCCTGCTGCCGGATCGAGCGTGGCAAAGACGATGAATAGTCCGGCTTCTTTGGCGTTGGTGATCCAAAGCTTCTGGCCATTCAGAATGTATTCGTCTTCTCGCTTCTCGGCGCGCGCCTGCAAGGCAAAGGCATCCGACCCCGAGGCAGCCTCGCTCAAAGCGTAGGCCCCCACTATCTTCGCAGCCATTCGCGGCAGGAATGTCTTCTTCTGCTCCGCGGTTCCCCACTTGAGCAGCGCATTCACGCAGAGCGTGTTCTGCACATCAACGAGAACGCCGACCGAGGGATCGACAGCGGAAATCTCCTCGACGGCAAGAATGGCTTCGAAGAACGATCCGCCTGCTCCGCCGTATTCCACGGGGATCTCGATGCCCATCAAGCCTAATTGAAACAGTTGCGGTAACAAATCGGCGGAGAAGTGCTGCTCCTCGTCCATTTGGCGCACGAGGGGGCCGATGGTCTGCTGCGAAAAGTCGCGCACGGTCGAGCGAAATAGCTGCTCGTCTTCGTTCAGACGGGTGAGCGGAGAGACGGCGGAAATGGCGACGGCTTCTGGTGGCATGATGCTCCTCAAAACGGCAGGAAAACCGTAGAGTGTAGCATCTGCGGCACTGTCAGGACAGCGCCACCTGCCCGAAGACAAGCCGCCTTAAGGTCTTTAGTGATGCGAGAACAATGGCGTATCCCAGTGATAAACCAGCTCGAGGTAGCCGAGCTGTCCAGTCTGTCCGGCGGGATAAATCTTCTGCACGACCGTCTTCCCCCAGGCATGTCCGTAATAGAGGTTCACGTCAAAATGCGAAGTGGCCTGCCAGTCGGAGCTGATATCCCAGAGGTTGTTGAACGATGACTGGTTGTTGCTGGGGCGTCCGGTGAAACCGAAGACCTTGTTGTCGTAGGCGCCGCCTCCCTGGTACCAGAAGTCCTTATTCGAACTGAGCTGCAGCCAGTGTAAGTCGCTGCGCAGCTCCCACTTCTTCTTAGGGCGGTCGACAACCTGGACGAACCCGTCTTTTAGATTCATCAGATTGTAGATAGGCGTTCGCGCGTAGACACGCGGGGTGGGTAATATTTCGAAAAACGTGCCGTGCGTGTTATCGTTCGGATTGTTGTCGCCACTGCTCCACCACCACCCACCGCGTAACCATGGCGTACTGGCGACGTGAAGGAACTGGTAGCCCGCTTCACCGGTAGCAGCGCCTGAGCGCTGTTGCTGCACTCCCCACCGGCCGTTTTGGTATACTCCCCAGCCTACGAAGTCGAACTGTCCTGAACCGGCCGGAATAGCAGTCATGAAGTCACCACCATAGGTGCCGATTCTGATGTTGTGGTGATCAGTCGCGCGCACTGCAGCCGGCCGGTTGTCAGTTTTCGTAATACCGGTACGGCCGTCGTGATAGCCGATGGCGAATACCCGCCACAGGAAGTGATCCTGCCAGTCGGACTTGGTGAAGGCGAGGTATTGCGCGTCGACGTTTATCTCGGGATTGCCGTTCATGTTGAAGACGCCCTGATCGGCGCGGCCGAACATGGTGGTGATGTCCCAGCTTCCCTCGCCGTAATGCGCGTCGATTCCGTCAAAGCTGCGCTGCGCGACTGTAAACCCGAAGTTGCCGACCAGCCGCTGCGCCACACGATTCGGCTGGAGCCAGGCGATGGTGGGGTTCTTCGGCTTGGTTTCGAGACCTTCGAACCACTCGATGCGGCCGATGCGGATGTTCTTGTCTGTATCGGCGTTGTACCGGGCATAAGCCTGCTTCACAAATGCGTCGACCGGCCAGGAGTTATTGCCGTTGGCGACATAATAGGTGGCTCCGAGGCCGAGCTGGCCTTGCGCGGAGTTGGAGCTTACTGAGTCGTTGGGGGCGTCGAGGACTGTGGGCTGGGTGATTTCGAGCTTCCAGTCCCAGTGGGCGAGGGTCTGGTTAATCCCGAAGCGAAGCAGGGATTCTCCGTAGCCGTAGGAGTTTTCGTAGGGCGGCGCTTCGTACCAGTCCCAGCCTATTCCGCGCGCCCGTTCATAGACAAAAGCCGTCACGGGATGGCTGCTGGCGGCAGGTTGCGGGGCGTTCGCGGTCTGTGGGGCCTGCGAACCCTGACCGAATAGAGATAAGGTGCCAACAGTTGACAACAAGACGAATGAGCAAATGAAACGGCGCAAACTTGCCTCCAGAGAACAGTTCTTACAATTCCTGCCGGGCTCGATTTCCGGTTTTGTATAAGAGGGCCCTTTGCTAGGCTGCCCTCATCAATATTGCGTGCCCTGAATCCCTCAGTGACGGCGGCACAGCAAGAGGTCCAGACGGTCGCAAGCAGTAGTGAGCAGCGTTTGTCGAGCACGGGTTGGAGCAAGGATGAGGGCCTTAGGCTGGGAGGGTCAACCAACTAATGGTTGATCTTTCTCTCCACCCGCCGCATGGAGAACAAGGCTTGCCAATGGTAGGGTCAACCGAAAGTTTGAGATAATGTTCCATCGATTGGCTGAAGACGAAGGAGCTTCCATTTCATTAGCTTGAAAGCGTTCCCTTCCCGTGCCCACGAGGTAATTCCATGGCTGCTTCCAATCCAAGCATCCCGATCATCGCAATGGCTCCAGCGTCGAGCCAGAGTTTCTACGACAAGCTGAATTCGCAGTGGCACGAGCGCGCGCTGTTTGTATTTATGGCAATTGTGCTGGCGCACTGGGGCGAGCACCTGGTGCAGGCTTACCAGATCTGGGTAATGGGATGGCCCCGACCGAAAGCCAACGGGATTCTGGGGCTGTGGTACCCGTGGCTGATCAAGTCCGAGGTGCTGCATTATGGCTACGCCCTGATCATGCTCATCGGGATATGGGTGCTCCGTAAAGGATTCACCGGCCTTAGCCGCAAATGGTGGACAGTCGCCCTGGTCATCCAGTTCTGGCATCATATCGAGCATTTCCTCCTGATCTGGCAGGCGTTCGTGATCCATCACAACTTCTGGGGTAAGCCGGTCCCGACGAGCGTTCTGCAACTGGTCTTCCCGCGCGTAGAACTCCACCTTTTCTATAACTCTGTTGTGTTTATCCCGATGGTGATCGGCATGTATTACCACATGTTTCCTCCCAAAGGAGAAAAGCAGGAGGCAACCTGCACCTGCTCCTGGCGCGAGGACGAGATCGAGGAAGATTCCGCCTGCGCCGCATGATTCTGCTGCTCGCCAGCAGGCTGTATGTTGAGGATGGATTTGAATCGAAGGCGTATCATCTGGGGTCGCCGCGTGGCGGCCCCTCAATTTTGCCGGGCTCTGCTAGCTATTTCCTGCATAGGAACATTGGCGATTGCTGCGTGTCAGCGTAGCGACGATTCGGTGACCGAAATCTCCGTACAGGAACAGATCACACCGCAGCCGCCCCGAGTGGGTCCGGCTACGGTTGTCGTCGACCTTGCGGATGCCGCTGCAAAACCCGTCTCCCGGGCAACGATCATGGTGGAGGCGGATATGTCTCATCCCGGCATGGGTCCCGTTTTCGACTCGGCGAGGGAAACGGCTCCCGGCAGCTACCGAACGCAGATCGACTTCAACATGGGCGGCGACTGGGTGGTGCTGCTTCATATCAAACTCGCCGATGGGCGAAAGATCGAGCGTCAGATGGACGTGAAGGGCGTCCGATCGAATTAAGTGCCAGCAACCTTGTCCAATTCGCCTGCGCCTGACGATCTCGACGACGATCTCAATGATGATCTGGTAGAAGCCCCGCCGTTCGATCTGTTGCTCTTTCCCGTAATTGGGCGATTTCTGATGTGGCGCCACTCGCGAACTCTGCTGCAGATTCCACTTCTTCTGGTCAGCTTGGTCATGATTCTGCACGGCCTCTTTGGGCCGTCGATCTCTCCGAAGAACCTGGCAACGGTGTTGACCTGGGTGCATTTTCGCGGAGCGCTGGTACTTGTGATACTCGTGGCGGGCAACTTCTTCTGCATGGCGTGCCCTTTCATGCTGGCGCGCAACCTCATGCGGCGGTTCCTTCATCCGCGCTTTACCTGGCCGCGCAGGCTTCGCAATAAGTGGATGGCGGTTGTGCTGTTTGCGTTCATCCTCTTCACCTACGAACTGTTCGGCCTGTGGTCATCGCCATGGCTGACCGCCTGGATTATCGCCGGCTACTTCATCGCGGTGCTCTTGATCGACGGATTCTTCAAGCACGCGACCTTTTGCAAGTTTGTCTGTCCGCTAGGCCAGTTCAACTTCCTTGCGTCAACGGTGTCACCCCTCGAAGTCGAGGTACGCGATCACGATGTCTGCTCAGACTGTCACACGAAAGACTGCATTCGCGGCCGTCACACGTCGGATTCCGATCTTGTAGTCCTCCAGCGAGGCTGCGAACTCGCGCTCTTCCTGCCCAGCAAAGCCGGCAACATGGACTGCACCTTCTGCCTCGATTGCGTTCACGCCTGTCCACACGACAACATCGGAATTCTGAGCCGCCTGCCCGCGAGTGAACTGATGATCGATCCCCGGCGTTCCGGCGTGGGCTACTTCTCGCGCCGCAAGGACATCGCGGCGCTGGTACTGGTCTTCTGCTTCGGCGCGCTGATGAACGCCTTCGGCATGGTCAGTCCGGTATATGCGGTCGAAAGCTGCCTGGGCCGGCTGTTGCACATCCAGAGCCAGGCAACGGAACTCGGGATACTGTTTACGATCTTTCTGGTCGTCGAGCCGGCCATTCTCCTGGGAGGGGCTGCCTGGATCACTCGCGCCTGGGGCGGAGTGAAACGCGCATGGCTGCCGCTGCTTCTCCGCTACACCTATGCATTGGTGCCACTTGGCTTTGGCGTGTGGCTTGCGCATTACGGATTCCACTTCTTCACTGGCCTCTACACGATTGTTCCGGTAACGCAAAATGCCCTCGCAAGCCTCGGCTGGCCCATCGGCGACCCTCGCTGGACGCTCCTCGGGATCCCAAAGTACATCGCGCAGCCGATCGAATTCGGCTTTCTCCTGCTGGGTCTGGCAGGATCATTGTTGATCGCATGGCGCCTCGCGGAGGAAGACGCCGGCGAGCGCCGCATTCGCGCTTTCTCGCCCTGGGCCGTGGTTTGCCTTCTGCTTTTTCTGGCTGCCGTCTGGCTCATGACTCAACCCATGGATATGCGCGCCACGATGATGGCCGGATGACACGATGACTGATTTTCCGACGCAATCCCGAGCCCGCACCGCCTGGCACATTTGCCTTGTGGCCCTGCTTGTCTTGAGCTCAGGCGTGCCCACATGGGCGCACATCGGACCACCCTATCCCATCATGCAGAACCGCAAGGTGGGGCCGTTCACTGTTGACGTCTGGAGCAATCCCGACGTCGGCGTCGGAAGCTTCTTTGTCATCATCAACCGGCCGCCGGGGAGTTCGGTTCCCAGCGATATGAAGGTCCAGGTTGCCGTTAAGCCGGTAAGCGGACGCCTGCCCGAAACGACCTACGACGCGTGGCGCGAAAAACTCCGCGACCGGGTAGAGTTCAAGGCTGTAGTCCCGTTCGACAAAGAAGAGATGTGGCACGTGCGCATTCTGCTGACCAGCTCACAGGTGAGCGGCGAGACGGATACCGATGTTCCAGTGACGCCGACCCTCCTGGGCCGCTGGAACCTGCTCCTGTTCGCGCTTCCTTTCCTCGGCGTGGGTGTGTTGTGGTTCAAGGCGATGGCCACGAAACGGGAGAACAGAAGAAGAGCGCAGCGAAGGAAGGCCCAAAAGACGATTGCTTAAGGCGGTGCGCCTTCCCCCCGCAGTATGAGAATTCGATATGTTCAAGAAAGCTCACAAAATAAAAATAGATGAGGCTAAGGGATTGAGTAGTTCCGCAGTGGAGAAACGCCGAGCGCGAGCGCGAACTGCGCGGCTCTTCGCCTGTCTCCTGGCGTCATCGGCTCTGGTCATTACTGGTTGCCGCTCACGCCTGCCAGATCGGTCGTCGAAGACCTACGCGGATTTTGTTTCGGCCTTCTATGTCGGTCTTGCCGCTCTGCAGGTGGGCGACGATGTTCGCGCCGATCGCGAATTGGCCCGTGCGGCGCAGATTGTCCCTGGCGAGCCGGCGGCCTGGGCGAACTGGGGGGTGCTCGCCTTGCGCCAAAGAAATTTCGATCCTGCCGGACAGCGGTTGGAACTGGCGCAGAAGCTTGCTCCGCATAATGACGCGATTGAGTATCTGTTGGGATTGCTGGAATCAGGCAGGGGAAATTCTGCAGAAGCCATCGCCGATTTCCGCAAGGCCGTCGAAGTTAACCCGAACAACTTGATCGCGACGTATCGCCTCGCTGAAGAAATTGAGCGTCAAGGCGACCCCAACAGCGAAGCCGAATTTCAGTCGTTGATGCAGCGGATTGTCAATGCGCAACCCGACAATGTCGCCGCGTTGCTGGATTTGAGCCGTGTGGCGGCGAAACGCGGCGATGCCGCTGCCCTGAAGCAATCCGTGGCTCGCATCGAAATGGAGTCACAAGCGTGGCCTCCGGAAGTGAAGGAGCAACTGAGTGCGCTCGAGGCTGCGGCTGCCGGGCCCGATCCGCGTGCAGCGGCGATGCGCACCACTTTCCTGCGAAATGTGCTGATGCGGGTTCCGAGCTTTCGCCAAAGCCTGGGGGCGATCAAACCTGCTCCGGGAGATCAGGCACAACCTTTCACGCATTTCCTGCGATTAGAAAACCCCGTGTTCGCGCCGGCGCCAGCGGACACGGCGATGAACTTCAATGTCGAGCCGCTATCAAACGAGGACAGGACGAAGTGGGACTGGATCGGTGCGATTTCGCTCAGCGATACAGGCGCTGCCATCGTTGCCGAAGCAAATGGAAGCACAGTGCACCTCGCAACTGGCGCCACTTTTCCGTTTCCAGGCGGCGCCGCGCAAACGCCACCGCAGCCGGAAGGCATCGTTCCGATCGATTTCAACTACGACTTCAAAACCGATCTTGTGCTGGCTGGCGCGGGGGGGGTGCGATTCCTCCGTCAGGACAAGCCCGAGGCGTTCACTGACGTGACAGCGCTGACCAAACTGCCTGTATCGATGGTGAATGGACGCTACACAGGCGGCTGGGCCGTCGATATCGAGGCAGACGGCGACCTCGACGTCGTGCTGGGCTCAACCGATGGCGCGCCGACCGTGCTCAGAAATAACGGGGACAACACGTTCACGCCAACTCAACCCTTCGCCGGACTTTCCGGCGTTCGAGGATTTGTATGGGCCGACCTGAATGGAGACGGCAACCCTGACGCCACATTCATCGATGGCTCCGGGCATCTTCATGTCTTCAACAACGAGCGCTCGGGAAGATTCACCGAGCTGCCCCCCCCGGGCCTGGAGCAGGTGAAAGCGATCACGGCCGCGGATGCCAGTCACAACGGCATTCTCGATCTGCTTGCCGTCAAAGCTGACGGCTTAATCGTTCGGCTGGCAGAGAAAAGCGACGGACATGGCTGGGACCAGGTTGAAGTTGCTCGCGTTCCAGCTACATCAGGCTATCTGGCCGGCGAAGTGCGCCTGCGTGCCGCTGACCTTGACAACAACGGGGCGATCGATCTGCTGCTGAGCCGCGTAGCGCCTGCGACGGGTAGCAACGTTCCGGGCGCGCTCGTATGGCTTGGCGATCATAAAGATGCCTTCCTCCCTGCCGCGAAGCTTGTAGGTCCTGCAATGGTTTTCGACGCGGCGGACTTGAATTCCGATGGTCGGCTCGATCTCCTCGGTCTCTCGACAGATGGTCAGCCGGTGCAGGCCGTCAATCACGGGTCGAAGAATTATCACTGGCAAATTATTCGTCCGCGTGCAAAGCAAGCAACCGGCGACCAGCGCATCAACTCCTTTGGGGTTGGCGGCGAAATTGAGATCCGCTCCGGGCTGCTCGTGCAGATGCAGCCAATCACCGGGCCGCAGATGCACTTTGGATTGGGCGAGCAAACCGGAGTAGACGTGGCGCGCATTCTGTGGCCGAACGGCTCGGTGCGAGCAGAATTCGCGCTCAAGGCAGATCAGGAGGTCGTCACGGAGCAGCGACTGAAGGGATCCTGTCCATTTCTCTTCGCCTATAACGGCAAGGACATCGAATTCGTGAAGGACTCGGTTCCATGGGGATCGGCCATCGGATTGCGCATCAACTCCCTGGGGACGGCCCGCATCGGCGCAACCGAAGAATGGTATAAGATCGGACGCGACCAGCTATCTCCTCACAACGGCTACTATGACCTGCGAATAACCGGCGAGCTATGGGAGACTTACTATTACGACTATCTCGCTCTCATGGCTGTGGATCATCCAGCCGGGACAGAGGTCTTCACTGACGAGCGCTTCGCAGTGCCGGCAGTAAAGCCCAGAGTCATCGCGGTTGAGACTCCTCATAAGATCGTCCGTGCAATCGATGATAACGGCCATGACGTAACGGAAATTGTGCGCGATCTCGATAATCGCTATCTCGACACCTTTGGACGCGGCCAATACCAGGGCGTCACGCGCGATCATTACGTCGAAGTAGATCTGGGCGATGACGTGCCTGCCGACGGCCCGTTGTATCTCATAGCCAAAGGCTGGGTCCACCCATCGGATTCTTCCATCAACGTCGCAATCAGCCAGGGGCAGCATGAACCTGCTCGCGCGCTGAGCCTTGAAGTTCCCGATGGCCACGGCGGGTGGGTTGTTGCGCGGCCCAATCTCGGATTTCCGGCCGGCAGAAAGAAAATATGTTTGCTCGATCTCACTAACGTATTTCGCCCGGGCACACCTCATAGAGTGCGCCTGAGAACGAATCTGGAAATCTATTGGGATTCCATCGAATGGGCTCAGGGTATGCCCCAAACTGACTTGAAGATCACACGGATAGCCCCTTCCCTGGCAGATTTGCGCTATCGTGGCTATTCCACCATTAATCAGGCGAACAGTTCATCTCCTGAGATTCCCGACTACAACCATCTTGCGGGAACTCGGCAAACCTGGCGCGATCTCGAAGGCTACTACACGAGATACGGCGATGTCCGCGAGTTACTTGCAGGAATCGA
Source organism: Acidobacteriota bacterium (assembly GCA_013289875.1). Classification (GTDB taxonomy): domain Bacteria; phylum Acidobacteriota; class Terriglobia; order Terriglobales; family Acidobacteriaceae; genus Silvibacterium. Next base: position 11,324 of record JABCZC010000079.1, read on the forward strand.
CGACCGTTACGTGATCATGAATGCAGGCGATGAGATATCCCTTCGTTTTCCGGCGCTGCCGGAGCCGCACGCCGGATGGGTCCGCGACTATGTGATTGCCGGTGATGGATGGATCAAGGATGGCGACTATAACTCGACTTACTCAAAGACGGTGTTGCCGTTGCCGCATCACGACAGGACGGAATACGACACTCCTCCCGGCAGGCTTGAAGACGAGTGGACTTATCGCCAGCATCCCCAGGACTGGCAAACATATCAGACTCGTTATGTAACACCCGAGATCTTTCAAAATGCATTGCGCAGTAAGGCGGATAGATGAAACGCGGTCCTGTTGCACGAACATTACTAAGCATCTTCTTCGTCGCCCTGCTGGTCACGCCTGTCGTCATTCGGCGAGTATCCGCCGGACGCGCATCGGCCAGAGTGAAGCTGGATGCGAACGCGGCTCTGCTTCGCCACGGGTTTTATTTTCAGGAGGTGTCTCGCGCCGCGGGCATAGATTTTGTTCACCAGGCGCCGACGCTCGATCCAAAGCTTGATGGCATCATGCCGCAGGTCGCGTCGATGGGGGCTTCAGTCTCCATCGTCGATTTCGACCGCGATGGCTGGCCGGACATCTATGTCACCAACAGCAAGGAGGGCAGCAGGAACGCGCTCTATCGCAACATGCACGACGGCACCTTCAAGGACGTTGCGCCTGAGTTAGGCATCGCTGACGTCAACCAGCCCGGCACCGGCGTTTCGATGGGCGCCGTCTGGGGCGACTACGACAACGATGGGTACGAAGACCTGTTCCTTATCAAGTGGGGCCGCCCCGAGCTTTATCACAACGACCACGGCCACGGGTTCACTCGCGTCAGTGAACATGCTGGCCTGCCTGCGTGGATCAATGCGAATACTGCTGTCTGGCTCGATTATGACGGTGACGGACTACTCGATCTGTTTGTCGGCGGTTACTACTCCGAGGTCATCGACCTTTGGCATCTCAGCACCACGCGAATCATGCCGGACAGTTTCGAGTACGCCAAAAACGGCGGCCGCAAATATCTCTTCCACAATCTCGGGAATGGCAAGTTTGAAGAAGTAAGTGCCAAACTAGGGATCAATAGCCGGCGCTGGGCTCTTGCAGCTTCTGCCGCAGATCTGCGCGGCACCGGACACCCCGACCTGTTCATCGCGAACGACTATGGCGTGTCGGAACTTTATCTGAATGACGGGAAGCGGTTTCGTGAAGCGGGGGAACAGACCGGTGTGGGCTTCGCTCCGAAGAGCGGCATGAATGTGGCCTTCGGCGATATTCTCAATCAGGGCAGATATTCGGTGTATGTCTCCAACATTTCGGAAGAAGGTGTCTTGATTCAAGGGAACAACTTATGGGTTCCGAAGGACGGAACTGCCGGAGACGGACTCAAATTCGAGAATCTCGCGCGCGATCTGGGCGTAGAACTAGGAGGGTGGAGCTTCGGCGCTCAGTTTGGCGACTTGAACAACGACGGCACGCTCGACCTCTATCTCACCAACGGCTATGTTTCGCTCGACCGAAATCGCACCTACTGGTATGACTTCTCCAAAGTGGCGGGGGGCAACAGCACGATCATCGGAGATGCGAGAAACTGGCCCGCAATGGACAACCGCAGCCTCTCCGGCTATCAGCAGAAGCATGTGTGGTTGAACGATGGTGCTGGAAAGTTCCTCGACGTGGCGCAGGCAGTTGGAGTAACCGACACTTACGACGGCCGCGCAGTGGCGCTGGCAGACCTGTGGAATCGCGGCGTGCTGGATGTGGTGGTCGCAAACCAGCGAGGGCCGCTGCTGGTGTATAAGAACACAGTGTCTCCAGATAACAAGTGGATCGAGTTTGAACTGGAAGGAACGAAGAGCAACCGGAGCGCCATCGGGGCTGAAGTCACACTTTTCTGGAATGGGCAACACCAGGTGCAGGAAGTTTCAGGCGGCAGCGGCTTTTCGGCGCAAAACCAGAGGCGGCTTCACTTTGGGCTGGGCAAGGATCCGCAGATCGAAAAAGCTGTCATTCGCTGGCCCTCGGGAATGATTCAGACACTCGATAAGCCTGCGTCAGACCAGCTTCATGAACTGAAGGAGCCGGAATGAGCCAGCAGGTAATCGCGCCCCAAGTTTTACCTCCCACTAGCGCGCCATCGGGATGGAAGAGCTGGCTCAGCCTCGAAAACCGCTTCGTCCCTCCGGTTTTTATTACTTTGATCCTGCTGGTGGGTCACCTGTCTTTCGGCATTCTCGAAAGCTACCCCAAAACCTTGCTCGCCATAGCTGTAAGTGTAGCGGCAGAGTTGGTCCTCGGCCGGATCTTTCTCGGCAAGTGGCCGCACCTGGCAAGCGCTTACATTACTGGCATTAGCGTGGGCATCCTGGTGCGTTCGCCTGCCTACTGGCCGTTCGCGTTGTGCAGTCTTATCTCCATCACTTCTAAATATGTTCTCCGCGTCAAGGGGCGCCACATCTGGAACCCGTCGAACTTCGGCGTCTCCGCGATACTCTTCCTTGCCGGCGACGTCGCCGCGAGCCTCAGCATTCAATGGGGAAACTTCCTTGCGCCGATGCTGGTCATCTGGGGACTCGGCGCGGCGATCATCTGGCGGTTGCGTCGCTTCCACATCACTGGCACCTACGTCGTGTCATTCATCGCCTTCGCCTTTCTCCGGGCATGGATGACCGGCAGCCCATGGCAATCGGAGGTCTCCCCCATCACCGGACCCGAGTATCAGCTGTTTATCTTCTTTATGATCACCGATCCGAAGACCACGGTCAGGAGTGGAACAGGACAATGCATCGTCGCATTCTCCGTAGCGCTCGTCGAGATGCTGCTGCGCTTGAACCAGGTCATCTACGCTCCGTTCTATGCGCTCTTCCTGGTTGGACCGGCAGCGCTTCTCATCGAAATGTGGATACAGTCCCGCCGGCAAAAGGTCATTACTTTGGCGGCATGAGCGACCGTAACTCCACAGCGTTTCTGCGAAAGAAAAATCTGAACATTATGATGCAACGAATCAAGTTTGTTGGCTGCATTGTGCTTCTTGCAGTGTTCACGGGGTGTAAACAAAAACCCTCCGAGCAGCCGGCCCGTCATTCGCAGCCCGAAGCTCTCCCTGTTCAGACTTCTACCCCATCGTCCCCGCCGTTAATACAGCCCAGTCCCGCCAATGCCCGACCGTCAGGTCCTATCCAGTTCACTGACGTGACCACTCAAGCCGGCATCACCTTCAAGCACAACAGCGGCGCATTCGGAAAGAAATACTTACCAGAGACGATGGGCAGCGGCGCCTGTTTTCTCGATTACGACAACGATGGATGGCAGGACATTCTGATCGTCAACTCGATGGATTGGCCGGATCATAAGTCCCGCAAGTCGTATCCTGCGCTTTACCACAATAACCACGACGGAACGTTTACAGACGTAACTCATGAGGCCGGCCTCGCCGTTGAGATGTACGGAATGGGCTGCGCCGTCGGCGACTTCGATAATGACGGGTTCGACGATGTATATATCACCTCCGTAGGTAACAATCATCTCTTCCGGAACCTGGGGAATGGGAAATTCGCCGACGTGACAGCAAAGGCCGGGGTAACCGATCCCGGATTTTCAACCAGTGCGATCTGGTTCGACTACGACAATGATGGCAAACTGGATCTCTTCGTTTCGCATTACGTCGATTGGTCGATCGCGACGGACCAGTATTGCTCGCTCGATAACCAAAACAAATCCTACTGCACACCCCAGCTTTACAAAGGCCAGAGTGCGACGCTCTTTCACAACAAGGGCAACGGCGTCTTCGAGAACGTGACAAAACGTGCCGGTCTCTATGACCCGACCAGCAAATCGTTGGGCATCGCCATGCTGGACTACGACGACGACGGATGGATGGATCTTTTTGTCGCAAATGACACGCAGCCGAACAAGCTGTACCACAACAATCACGACGGCACCTTTACCGATCAGGCGGTGATCGCGGGCGTAGCCTATGGCGAATCCGGCACGATGCGCGCCGGCATGGGCGCGGATGCCGGGGATTTTGACCGTACTGGGCACCAGGGATTGCTCGTCGGGAACTTTACCAATGAGGGGTTGGCACTCTACCGCAATGATGGCTCAGGCCTGTTCACTGATCAGTCGCTCGCTTCCGGCGTCAATGTCCCTTCACTCAAGTACCTGACATTCGGGGCTCTCTTCATGGACTACGACCTCGACGGCCTGCTGGATATCTTCGCAGCGAACGGTCACGTGGCCGATGATATCAGCGTGCTGCAGCCGACGCTCAAATACGAGGAAGCGCCGCTGATGTTTCGCAACAAAGGCAACGGCAAGTTCGAGGATGTGACCGGGCGGCTGGGTCCTGCGCTGCGGCGGGCTGTCGTGGGCCGCGGGGCCGCATACGGAGACTTCGACCTCGACGGCGATCTCGATCTGCTGCTTACCACGAATAACGGTCCTGCTCGTCTGCTGCGCAATGACAACGCCAACCAGAACGACATGCTGCGCGTGAAGACCGTCGGCACACGCTCGAACCGCGACGGCATCGGCGCGAAAATCACCCTGAAGACGAACAAGGGCTCGCGGCAGGTCGCGATGGTCCATGACGGGTCGAGCTACCTGTCTCAGAGCGAGCTGCCGGTCACCTTCGGATTGGGCAAGCCCGAAGATGGCAAGACGGTTAGCCTCGAAATCCTCTGGCCCAGTGGGCGGAAGGACTCGATCCCTGACATCAAGCCGAACCAGTTCATCACCGTAATGGAGGGGAAGGGTCTGATTTCGGCGCACCCGATTGTGTTCTCGCCGGTGCCATCGGCTAAATAGGGATACCCCCTCCCCTCGGTATTTATCACTTTCCGTGTAAATCATTCATTCTATTTAACTTTCATGACGAGTGGATGGTTAAGTCATTCATAACAAGGTAGATACCTCTACATCATAGAAAACAAGAAGGCTACTGGCCGTCGTTGAAAATGCGAGAGCTATTCCATCATCGTTGATTCCAAAGAACTTCCTCTTGATGCCTCGAACAAACAAAAAGGCCCAGTCCGCTACGCGACCGGGCCATTTCCATCTCTATTTTTATTATAACGGGTTGACGGGAATAGTCGGCCAAGTTTCCGGGCGCGGTTATTGAAGCTGAAAGCCGCAGCGCTTTAGAAGCTCCATCACCTCGTCCTGGCTAGCCTCAACCTTGGAGGCGGAGTGAGCCAGGTCTTCGGGATTGACCGGATACCAGTTACGACGGCGGGGATCGCCCAGGCCGGCGACATTGAACGGCTCGATCGCCTTGAGGATGTCTTCCGCCAGCTCGTCCGATTCCTGCCCGCTGCGAACCTGTCGAGCGCGTTCGAACAAGCGAATGCACGCGGGACCAAAGAGCGGATGGTTGTGCAGGAGGAAGGATGACGCCAGATGGGGCTTCCCTAATCTCCTGGCAGTCTCGGAAAAGCTGGCCGTCGCAAAATAGAGCAACGACAGAGACGTGAACAGAGAGAAGTTGTTCATGTTCGCGTACAGGCTCGCGATCAGACGTCCGGTGGCGAGTAATTCGCCCTCCGTCTGCGCAGCGTAGGTTTGGAGTCGCGCTGCAAAGCGTTCCGTACCCCAGTCGTGTTCGAAGATCTCCCCAAGCCGGGCAACGCCGAGCAGCGTGAGCGGAAAGCCAGTGGAGAGCAGCGGATCAACGAATCCTGCTGCCGACGGCAGCAATGCCCACCGGCTGCCACTGATAGTCGCGCTACGAAAGGCTAGACGAGGCATGTGCGTGAAGGGACGCTCCGCTTTCGCCGCTGCGAATTGCGACTCGAGTGCCGGAATTCTGTGGAGGATCCTCTGCCACGCGTCTGCACCGTCGGTAAGCTTTAATTTCTCGGCAAGCGCGTCCGTCGCCGCGATTCCAGCGCTCGTCATTCCATTGTTGAATTGCAGGACCCAGATCCATCCGCCGTCGAAGACGTGATGGACGGCCGCATCGTCGACGGGATACGGTGGCGACTGGCGGTCGGGCGTTGGATACAGGTTTTCTAGCCGTCGAACACCGCTGAAATGACTGTAAAGAGCCTGCGTGGCGGGAAAGCCGGGCAACTGTAATTCCTGGAGGCCAAGAGCGCAGTGCAGGAAGCCCCGCGGACCGGAGGCATCAACGAGGAATTCGGCGGACACACTTATCTTTTCGCCATGCCGCGTGCCTTCCAGTCGTACCTCGTCGTCCGATTCAGCGAAGCCGGTCAGATTTGTCTCGTCGAGATAATCCAGCCCCAGCCTTTGCGCTTCGCGGACGAGGAATTGATCAAAATCGGCGCGATACCAGTGCGTGTCCGAGATTTCATCGTGAGGGCTGGCGGCGACCAGAAGCTGCTCGCTGCGATCCGGAGCTGAGTGCCGTGGGTTATCGAGATCGTGATGATAAAAAGTGAAGCCTCGCTTCAGGCCGCAGGCAATCTCGGGATGCGTCCGCTGCCAGTTGCCCCATTTGGCGAGCGGCCTTACGGATGGCAGATCGTAGCGAGTGGTCAGCTCCTCGAGAAGAAGGTTGGTGATCGGTGTCGAGGATTCACCGATAACGACGCGCGGATGCCGACCTCTTTCGATTAGGACGACGGATCGGCCGAGCCGGTGCGCGATCATTGCCAGCAGTGAACCGGCAAATCCTGAACCGACAATGGCGATATCGTAGCGAACGGTCAATCTTCGTCTCCACAATGGGGGCAGAAGACTGATTCCAGAATCAATTGCCGCAGGTTCACGGCACGCAGGCGCGCAATCCGGTTCTCATAACACTGGGAACAGGCGGCTGTCGGGCTTACGCCCCACAAGTCGGCAAAGACTCGTCCGCGATTCAGAGCCAATCCATAGGTAACAGCGGCCTCCAAGGTCGCGAGGCGCGGCGGCGAGAATTCTCCGATGCTGGCTAACTCTTCCATCGCTCCGTTTCCGGCGCGCGTCGGAATGAGGGTCGCCGCAGTGGCACCGCAGTCGAAGGCAAAATCAAGAGAGCGTTCGGCCCAGTCGAGCGCTTCTTCCTTGCGCATGAAGGGCGGCTTCACCAGGATGAAGACGCGCAGGTCGATGTCGTGCTCTCGAAGCAGGCTCGCCGCCGCTGCGAACTGGTCTGTGGTCATCCTCTTGTTGAGCCGTTCGAGAATCTGCGGATGGACCGTTTCGAGGCCCATTGCGACCTCAAGACGACCGGTGAGTTGTTCCTTGAATCGGAAACAGTTCTCTCCGACCAGTGCTGGATGGCATTCGACAATGACTCGCTCGAATGAGGCTACGCGGTTAAGGATGGCCGGGTAATCCTGCGGCGGTATGGCCCGGGTATCGAAGAAGCTGCCGCTGTTGTAGAGCTTGATCTGGCGGGCGGGCGGGAGCCGTTCGAGGGCGTAGTCAATCTGTGCCGGGATAGACCCGCCTGGCACGGTCTCGGCTAATGTGTTCTTCCAGAGATCGCACATGAGGCAGCGCCACGGGCACTCGCGATTGGTCAGAAGAAGCGTGGCGACCGGCACGATTTCTCCAGACGCCAAACATTCTTCTTCGACGAAAAAGGCATAGGGCTGCAATGGATTGAGCGAATTTCGCCCGGGACGGTGCGCGAGAATCCACTTGTCTCGTTCCGCGCGAGTGTCCGCATAGAAGGTCATCGCGGCCGCGGATGGCTCACTCATACATCGACAGGAACTGCTTGCGGTACTCGGCCTCGCGATACGGCAGGCGCGAGTGCAAAGCATCCTCGGGCAATGCGCCATGCTGAAAGCGCCGCTTCGGGAAGACCGGCATCTGCAGGCCTGTAACGGTCGCAACTCCGCGCGAAACGATCTCGCCTTTCAGCTCGTACAACCGGCTGACATCGTATTTTGTCAGGTCAATGAAAGGAATGGCCTCGGCTACGGCGATGACGCCGGGCCTGGTGTATGGACTGAAACCTTTGAAGCCGTGATGATGGGCGGGCGCGTACGTGCGGGTGTAGGAGCGGCTCAGTCCGCCGCTGTAGGTGAGCGAGTGCTTGATTTTCCCGACACCCCAGCCTTCCTGATAGAGCATCTGGTTATTGATGACGCTGCGAATCGTCAGCTCGGGATTCTCTTCGATCGGATAGTCCTTGAGATTTTCGTCGCCGCCGTCGCCATCGATCAGATAGCGCCACTCGGGATAGCGGTCCCGTATACCCCGGCACAGCGCGATGGCCATGGTGGCCGACTCGATGTCGAGGGGCTTGTAGTCTTCGGTGATGCGAATCGTATCGCTCACATCGAGCGCGGAAGCTAAGGCCTCGATCGGCTCGAGAAAGAGAGAAAGCCCGAGGCGGTCAAGAAAGGATGCTGCCTGCTCGAGATCGGGCCCATCGCCGAGGTCGAGGATAAACGCTTTCAGCCGGGAGGGATTCATGCCGAGCTTGCGCATGACGTAGTAAGTGGTAAGGAAAACGCTGCCGCTGTCGATCCCTCCCGAAAAGCAGACGCCGATCGGCTCATTGGAGGGGACAGTTTTCAGCCACTGCGAGATTTCTTCCGCCAGCGCGGAGATGTAGACGCGGCCAATTTCATTGAGATCGGCAGGCAGCGTACCGGATGCGGGCGCAAAGAAGCGCTTGTAGACGGGATCGGGATCAGGGCATCCAATGAGTTGCAATTCGACGACGTAATGCGCGGGCACCATGCGCGTGTAGCTGGGGTGAAATTGCGCGTCCAGACCTTCGGACTTGAGCCAGTCGAAGATGCTGTCGATGCGGTGAGCCACGACTAACGCGGGACCCTCGGCGCGCTTGGCCAGAAAGTAGCGCATCGGCCGGTCGAGGGAGCGCGCCATCCTGACGGTCTTGCCTGACCGGGCGAGCAGGGCGAAGGAGCCTTCGATTCCCCGCACGGCTTCCGTAGGATGATCGAGCAGAAGCTTGCGCGCTTCGTCGATGCTAAGGTTATAGATCTGGTTTGCTTCTGGATCCGTCAGGTCGACTACTCTTTCAACATAGTGGTCCACAATCAACCTCAAAGAGAGTGTGCTATCCAATCCAGTCTACGCGTGTGCAGGCCGCGTTTGGGAGCTTACTCAGCCATGTCCATCTACGAACATTGATTCCCGAGATCGGACAAGGGCGACGCGGTGCTGCGTCAGGCATCTACACCGCAATCTGATTGATTTATTTCAAGTTATGAACCCTTGCGAGCCAATCCTATACTGGCCCCGAAGTTGCTGCTACGTCTGTTGCTGAAGTGTATGTTGGACCATCGGGAGGCTGTGGGATGGCGCATTTTGAGCGGATTCGCGATGTGATTTCGGGGCCATTTAGTCCGGAGATCATGCGGCAGCGGACGGCGACGGGGTGGCAACTGGTGTCGATCGAATGGCGGCGGGAGTTGCCCGAAGATGAGGCGCCTACCGAGGGTGCCTTTAACGAAGAGATTCCCTACGGGCTGCGGATCTCCGATGACTGCCAGCGGCTGGAGGTCGACCCGCGCGAGAACCAGGCGCTGACGCTGATGATGGAGCTGATGGTGCAGGATTTTCCCATTTCGAGCGTAGCCAGCGACCTGAACGAAAAAGGCTTTCGCACACGGACGGGCAAGCGATGGAGTCCCGTGACCGTCTTCAACATGCTTCCGCGATTGATCGAGGTCGGCCCGCGGCTCTTCTCAACCGATGACTGGGAGGCGCGACGGCAGAAGTTCGCGCGGTTCGTCTAGGTACTGTCAGGGCGCGCGGAGGGTAACCGGGCGGGCGTCAGCATTGAGGCCGAGGGCGTGCAGGATGGCGGGATCGGGCGTGATCTGTGTACTTGTGTGCTCGACGACTCCGAAGTTACCGCGATAATCCCACATCGCCCAGCCAATATGATTTTCTTCAAGAGCGGAGCGGACATCAGCGATCCAGCGGGCGCGAGAGGCGGGGTTTGCAGTGTCACGATAGGCGGCGAATTCGTTGCAGATGA
>JABCZC010000080.1 GCA_013289875.1 Acidobacteriota bacterium
CAACTCGGGTTTGGGCAGAACGGGTTCGATAAAGATATCCATGGTCCCTCCGCAGGGCATGCCCACGCCCAGTTCCTCATCCGTCATGTCTACGGTAATCAGTCGCGGTTTTTCGGTTTCGATGCACTTCAGGGCTTCGCTCTTGACGGCGCTCTCTGCGCATCCTCCGCCCACCCAACCCAGGAGGAGCTTGCCGAGTCGATCGATGATCGCTTTGGAGCCTCGATGGGCCGACGAAGATCCTTCGACTCGAACCACCGTGCCGATGGCAAAGGGTACGCGGTGAGAGGCAAGCTCAGCCGCTTTGCGATACAGATCGAAGGTCATATAAAAATGAGTATCATATGCTTCTGTTGCTGGGCGCTTCAAACATGGGGATGAGCTTTGTATAGCGAGCAGGTCCGCGCCCACTACGCGAATCCACGCAACGCGGGGAGCGTGACTGAGCCTTCCGGGAAGGCAATCGTAAAGAGCACTCTCGATAGCGACACGGTTCTCATTACTCTGCGCATCGAGCACGGCGTAATTCAGGACGTGAGGTTCAAGTGCATGGGCTGCGCAGTCGCCATCGCCTGTTCCTCGATGGCCACGGAGATGGTTCTGGGCAAACCGGTGGACGAGGCATACCGGATCACCGAGGAGGCCGTGGCCAACGCGCTGGGCGGCATCCCCGAATACAAGATGCGCTGTAGCAACCTCGCTCCAGCGGCAATCCGAAACGCGATCGATGACTGGCGGCGGCGCGTCGGCTAAGAGACACGTCTAGGCTAGATTGCTGCCATGCTGCGCATCAAAATGCATCTTTCTCCTGCGTTGACCCCCCGACCTTGTCGGGACTATAAAGTTGCGGGGGCCCGGAAGCGGTCCTGTTTGTGCACATCCCACGCAATATGTTGTCAGTGTCCAGGAGGCTTCGTGCGAAACCTGGATGGGAGGGGTAGACGACGATGATCCCGCCAGCCTTTGAGTATCTCCGACCGCAGACCATTCCTGAAGCAATCGCCTTCCTGCAGCAGTATGGAGACGAAGCAAAGATTTTGAGCGGCGGACAGAGCCTCATCCCCATGATGAAGTTCAGGCTGGCGCGGCCCGGCTACCTCATCGACATCAACCGGATCCCGGGATTGTCTTACATAAAGGAAGAGGACGGCTATCTGAAGATCGGCGGACTTACACGCGAAGCCGATCTGGAAAACTCTTCGCTCATTCACTCGAAGTACCCCATCATTCTCGACACCGCCCGCGTGATTGCCGACCCGCAGGTGCGAAACATGGCAACGCTGGCCGGCAACCTGGCGCACGGCGACCCAGCGAACGACCATCCGGCCACGATGCTGGCTCTGGGTGCGCGGGTGGTGGCAGTCGGGCCGCAGGGCGAAAGAGTGCTGCCCATCGAAAGCTTCTTCGTCACGCTCTTCACAACCGAGCTTCAGCATGACGAGATCGTGAGCGAGATTCGCATTCCTGTGCCGCCGCCAGGAAGTGGAGGCGCATACCTAAAGCTGGAGAGAAAGGTCGGCGACTTTGCCACCGCCGGAGTGGCAGCGCAGGTGATCGTAGGCAGCGGAGGAATCTGCCAGCAGGTAGGCATCGGCCTGACCAACGTAGGGGCAACACCCATCAAAGCCCGCAAGGCGGAGGAATCTCTGTGCGGAAAGAAGCTGGATGAAACGACCATCGCACAGGCGGCACAACTGGCGGCCGACGAAGCAGAACCCAGCTCCGACCTGCGTGGCCCCGCGGAATACAAGCGAGGCCTGGTGAAGGAACTAACCCTGCGAGCACTCGCTCGTGCATACGAACGTGCAGGCAAATAGAGATTTTCCCAGACAGCAGAGGATTCCTACATGGCGAAGAAGCAGTTGGTTCAAATTAAGGTCAACGGCCGTAATCGCGAGGCCATGGTCGAACCCAGGTTGTTGCTGGTCCACTTCATTCGCGGGATTCCCGGACTGACCGGCACGCATGTCGGCTGCGACACCACCCATTGCGGCGCGTGCACCGTCCTTCTCGACGGCAAGACAGTCAAATCGTGCACCATGTTTGCCGTGCAGGCCGATGGCTGCGAACTGCTCACCGTGGAAGGCCTGATGCAGAACGGCAAGTTGCATCCGCTGCAGGAGGGATTCAAGGAAGAGCATGGCCTGCAGTGCGGATTCTGCACGCCGGGCATGCTGATCTCGTCTTATGCTCTGCTGAGCAAAAACGAGAATCCCAGCGAGGAGGAGATTCGTTGGGGCATCTCGGGGAATCTGTGCCGCTGTACCGGCTACCAGAACATCGTGAAGGCGGTACAGTACGCCGCCGGCAAGATGGAGCAGGGAGGTAAAGATGATCTGCCGAACATCGCCTGAAGTCGGTGGCATGGGCCACTCGATCAAGCGCAAGGAAGATCTGCGCTTCATCCAGGGCAAGGGCAACTACGTGGACGATGTGAACCTGCCCGACATGGTCTACGGACACATGGTGCGCAGCCCCTATGCACATGCGCGTTTGAAGGGCATTAACACGGAGAACGCGAAGCAGCTTCCTGGTGTTTTAACGGTCATCACCGGCGAGGACCTTGCCAAAGCAAACCTTGCCTGGATGCCCACCCTCTTCTTCGACAAGCAAATGGTGCTGGCTACCGGAAAGGTTCTCTTTCAGTCGCAGGAAGTAGCCTTCGTGGTTGCAGAGGATCCATACATCGCCGCCGACGCCGCCGAGCTGGTGGAAGTCGACTATGAAGAGCTGCCGGTCCTGGTCGATCCGCACAAGGCTCTCGATCCCGATGCGCCGATCCTGCGGGATGACCGCGAAGACAAAAGCAACCACATCTTCCACTGGGAGGTGGGCGACAGAGCAGCCACGGACAAGGTCTTCGAGGACGCGGAGGTCAAGGCCAAGGTGCATGCCGTCTTCCAGCGCTGCCATCCGGCGCCGCTCGAAACCTGCGGCTGCGTCGCCGACCACAACGCCGCGACCGGAAGGCTCACCATTTACCTGACGTCGCAAGCCCCCCACGCGCATCGCACGCTCTTCGCGATTGTCGGCGGTATTCCGGAAAACAATATCCGCGTCATCTCGCCTGACATCGGTGGGGGGTTCGGCAATAAGGTTCCCATTTATCCCGGGTACGTATGCGCGGTGGTCGCGTCGCTGACCCTTGGCCGGCCTGTGAAATGGATCGAGACACGTTCGGAGAATCTCCAGTCCACTGGATTCGCGCGCGACTACCACATGACGGCGGAGCTCGCCGCAACCCAGGATGGCAAGATCCAGGCCATGCGGGTTAAAACTTTAGCCGACCATGGCGCCTTCAACGCCGCAGCTCAGCCTACCAAGTTTCCCGCCGGCCTGTTCAGCATCTGCACCGGAGCCTATGACTATCCCACGGCCTTTTGCGAGGTCGACGGCGTTTACACCAACAAGGCCCCTGGCGGCATCGCCTATCGCTGCTCGTTCCGGGTAACGGAGGCGGCCTATCTCATCGAGAGAGCAGTCGATGTTCTGGCCCAGGAACTGAAGACTGATCCGGTCGAGTTGCGGCGGAAGAACTTCATCTCTCCGGAAAAATTTCCTTACAAATCGCCGCTCGGCTGGTCCTATGACAGCGGAGACTACGACGCCGCGATGAAGGTAGCGCTGGACACCATCGGCTACGACGCGCTGAGGAAAGAACAGCAGGAGAAGCGCGCGAAGGGCGAGCTGATGGGCATCGGCATCTCCAGCTTCGTTGAAGTGGTCGGCGCGGGGCCTGCCCACACGTTCGACATTGCCGGCATCAAGATGTTCGACAGCTGCGAGATTCGTATTCATCCCACCGGCAAGGCGATGTGCCGCATGGGAACCAAGAGCCAGGGGCAGGGACACGAGACTACGTATGCCCAGATCGTCGCTCAGGAGTTGGGCATCCCCGCGGCTGACGTGACCGTGGAGGAAGGCGATACGGACACCGCTCCCTATGGCTTGGGAACATACGCCAGTCGCAGCACGCCCGTCTCTGGAGCGGCGACCGCCATGGCCGCCCGCAAGATTCGCGACAAGGCGAAAAAGATCGCCGCTCATCTGCTGGAATGCAGCGAGGAGGATCTTGACTGGGAGCCGGGAAAGTTCTTCGTCAAAGGCGCGCCGAGCAAGGCCAAGACCATCCAGGACATTGCCTTCGCCGCATACACCAATATGCCGGAGGGCATGGAAGCCGGCCTCGAAGCAGTGGACTATTACGATCCGCCCAATCTCACCTTCCCCTTCGGCACTTACATATGTGTGGTGGACATCGACAAAGGCACCGGCGAGGTCAAAGTGCGCCGGTTTGTGGCCGTGGACGACTGCGGCAACATCATCAATCCCATGATTGTCGAAGGCCAGATCCATGGCGGACTGACCGAGGGCCTGGCGATCGCCTTCATGCAGCAGATCGGCTACGACGAGAATGGCAACGTGCAGGGAGGAACCTTCATGGACTACCTGTTGCCGACCGCGGTCGAGACGCCTCACTGGGAGACAGGCAAGACCTGCACACCTTCGCCGCACCATCCCTTCGGTGCTAAGGGCGTCGGCGAATCGCCGAACGTGGGCTCTCCGGCAGCCTTCGTGAACGCCGTAGTCGACGCGCTCTCTCACCTGGGCGTGAAGCACATCGATATGCCGATCGCGCCATGGAAGGTCTGGAACATCCTCAAGGAGAAAGGCGCGGTCAACTAGAGCCATGGCGATGCGGATCGAAAAGACCTTTCAGGTAAAAGAGCCGATCGACCAGGTCTGGAGCCTGCTCAGTGATCCCCGCCGAGTCGCCACCTGCGTGCCCGGCGCAAAGATCACCGAGCAGGTGGACGAGAAGACCTACAAAGGGACCATCAGCGTGAAGGTTGGTCCGAGCGCAACCGACTACAAAGGAGAGCTGGAGATCCTCCGCCTCGACGCTGAGAACCACGAGATCGAAATTCTCGGCAAGGGGCAGGACGTAAGAGGGCGCGGCAGCGCGTCGATGAAGATGACGGGCAAGCTGCGCTCCCTCGAAGACGGCGGCACCGAGGTCACCAGTGTTTCCGAGGTCAACGTCGTAGGAATCCTCGCGCAGATGGGTTCGCGCGTGATCAGTGAAGTCTCCAACATCATGTTTGGGCAATTCGTTAAGAACTTTCAGGCACAGCTGCAGCAACCTGCGGACGCAGCCACGGGCGAGGCCAAGCCCATCAACGCCGCTTCGCTCGCGTGGGCTGCGGCGAAGGGAGCGTTTCACCGCCAGTCCTGACCCAGCGCAGCCATGACGCCAGCCCAGCCCGAGGACGAACCTGTCAGAGATCCGGATGCTCTTATGCGGAGCTTCGAGCGTTTGGGCTACATCGCTGATCGCTCGCTGGCGACCGCGGTCTATCTCATCACGAAACTACGCAAGCCTCTGCTGATCGAGGGTCACGCCGGCCTCGGAAAAACCGAAGTGGCCAAGGTTCTCGCTTCGCTCCTGGGGACCGAACTCATCCGTCTGCAGTGTTACGAAGGGCTGGACGTCAGCTCCGCTGTCTATGAATGGAATTATCAGAAGCAGTTGCTGGCAATCAAAATTCAGGAGGGAACGGGTCAGACGGTCGAAGAGAAGGAAAGACACATCTTCAGTCGCGAGTTTCTGCTCGAACGCCCGCTGCTCAAATCCATCCTCGCTCAGGACGCGTCGCCCGTCCTTCTGATAGATGAGATCGACCGCGCCGATGAGGCCTTCGAGGCATTCCTACTCGAGCTGCTCTCCGATTTCCAGATCAGCGTCCCCGAAATGGGCACTATCCAGGCTCGGCACATCCCATATGTAATCCTCACCTCCAACCGCACGCGCGAACTGAGCGACGCGCTGAAGCGGAGATGCCTCTATCACTGGATCGACTACCCGAGTTTCGAGAAGGAAATGAGGATTGTGCGCGCCCGCCTGCCCGGCATCGAAGAGGAGCTAAGTACGCAGCTAGTCCGGTTCGTTCAGGCTGTTCGCGTGCTCGATCTAGATAAGCCGCCTGGAGTGGCAGAGACCCTGGACTGCGCTCAGGCCGTGGTTTCTCTGGGAAAGCATCACTTGGATGCGCAAGCGATCGAGGACACCCTTGGCTGCGTCGTGAAATCGATGGAAGATGTCGCCAAACTTAGTGCGGTGGGGATCGACAAACTCGTGCCCCAGAGCTTACAGGGGTAGCGGGAGCGTACGATGCATCGAGAACAATCCGATCGCCTCGCAGCCTCGATTGTAGAATTCTGCCGCTTCACCAGAAGTCGCGGAGTAGCCGCGCACCCGGGCCAGACAATCACAGCCCTCGAAGCAGTCAAGACAATCAATCCTACTGATCAACAATCCCTCACCTCTGTGTTGCAGTCGGCGCTCTGCTCAACACGCGAAGAGTGGGATATCTTCCCAGAGCTCTTCGACGAATTCTGGGGAGAATCGCGCTCCCGGGCGCGATCCGCTTCAGGCGAGCACAAGGGACCGTCCAACAAAAACCGACACGACCGCGAAGCCGGCTCTACCGTCTTCCTCGATCAACCCGGCAACGAGTCTGCGGCGGGAAACGGGGACGGCAAAGCGGTCTATGGCGCGAGCGCGCAGCAGAGGCTGAAAAAGGTCGACTTCTCTGAAGTCCCGTGCGACGACCTGCCCGCTCTCGAAGAGCTCTCCCTGCGCCTATTGCGTCGGATGGGTCAGCGGCTCTCGCGAAGACTCACCATCAACAACCTTGCCAGCCGAGTCGATCTCCGCAGAACCATCCGCCGAAGCATTGCCCACGGCGGCGATCCCCTCGTCCTGGCTTACAAATCACGCCAGCCGAGAAAGAACAGGCTGATAATCTTTCTCGATATCAGCGGCTCGATGAATTTCTACAGCCTGTTCCTGATGCGGTTTGCCTACGCACTGCAGACGCATTTCCAGCGTGTGGACACCTTTCTCTTCAGCACCAATGTCGTCGAGATCAGCGACCTGCTGCGCACCCGCCACCTGCCTGAGGCCCTGCGCAGACTTTCGCAGCGGGCCGCGGGCTGGTCGGGTGGCACAAAGATCGGGGAGTCGCTCCGCCAGTTCAACCAACTTTACGGAAGGAAGCTGCTCTCCCCCGATACCGTCTTCATGGTCCTCAGCGACGGATGGGATACCGGAGAGCCGGAAGTGCTTGCGGCACAGCTGCGAGCCGCCAAACGCCGCGCGCAGAGAATTCTCTGGCTCAATCCGCTGCTTGGATTGAAGGACTATCAGCCGATTACGCGAGGCATGGCCGCCGCGCTCCCTTATGTGGATGTCTTCGCTCCGGCGCATAATCTGGAGAGCCTTCTCGCATTGGAGAGACACCTGTAGAAGAAGGGAGGATGCAGGATGTTCGACGAATTTCTGAAAAAGGCCGACGAGCTGGTTATGATCGGCGAATCATTCGCCATAGCCACGGTCGTCCGCTTTGAGGCACCCATCTCAGGCAAGCCCGGAGACAAGGCCATTATCTTTGCCGACGGAGAAGTTTGGGGTTGGATTGGTGGAGGTTGTGCGAAACCTGCAGTAGTTAAGGAAGCGCTGAAGGCTCTGAAGGATGGTCGTCCCCGCCTGGTTCGCATAAGCCCGTCATCTTCAGAAGGGGAAGGCATCGTGGCCTACAACATGACATGCCACAGCGGTGGCACACTGGATGTCTATATCGAGCCCGTTCTTCCCAAGCCCCATATTCTCATCATGGGCCGTTCGCCGGTTGGGCAGACTCTGGCTAGGCTCGGCAAGGCAATTAGCTATATCGTCTCGGTGGCCGCTCCGGATGCGAGTCAGGAGAGCTACCCGGGAGCCGACCGCGTGCGAGCGGATCTGAATCTGAGCGAACTGAAAATTGGTCCTCAGACCTTCATCGTTGTATCCACCCAGGGAGAGTGCGATGAGGAGGCGCTTGAAAATGCACTGCGCACGGACGCTTCTTATGTCGCATTTGTTGCCAGCAAAGTGAAGGCAGCCAAGGTCCTCCAGTATCTGGGTGAACGTGGAATCAGCGGGGAAAGGCTGAGGCAGGTGAAGGCTCCGGCAGGAATCAACATCGGGGCGGGATCCCCGGAAGAAATCGCGGTCAGCATCCTCGCCGAGATTGTTCAGCTGAACAGGAGCAGGATAACGACACACGCCGATGCATCGGAGGCGCCTGCGGAGAAGCACGAAGCAAGAGACCCAATCTGCGGAATGACCATCGACACACGCGCAGCGAAGCACCAGTCAGACGTAGACGGCCAATCCTTCTACTTCTGTTGCGCAGGCTGCAAGCAGACATTCGAAAGGCAGCCGGATAAGTACGTGCTCGCGACATCCCATAAGCCGCGAAGCTCTAGCGATGGCCTTGCGCATCGAATAAAGTAATCATCAGCGCATGCCCTCTCTCTCCATTTCACCCAGCGTTCCGGCCAAGGCGCCATTGCTCGCGTTTTCGCCACTAACTGACAGCCATGGGCGAGAGATTACCGACCTGCGCATCTCGATTACCGACCGGTGCAACTATCGCTGCGTTTACTGCCGGACTGGGAACGAGGGTGCACAGTATTCCGAGCTGCCGATGGCGGATTACCTGCGTTTGGCGCGCATCTTCGTCGGCCTAGGCATCGAAAAGGTACGGCTGACTGGTGGCGAACCCCTACTGCGAAAGGGACTCATAGAATTGATCCGTGAGCTGGCCAAACTGCGCACACCTCTCAGCGGAAATCCGCTCGACCTGGCGGTGACGACGAACGGTCACCTGCTTGAGGATCAGGCCGCGCGGTTGAAAGCCGCAGGCCTAAGCCGCATAACGGTAAGCATGGATGCGGTCGATGCAGAGACTTTTGCCCGTATTACGCGGGTTCCCGACAGCTTCGAAAAAGTTCAACGAGGGATAAAGGCAGCACAGAAGGCAGGACTTGGGCCGGTTAAAGTTAATTGTGTCGTCCTGCGCGGCTTCAACGACGACCAGATCGTTCCCTTCGTGAGGTTTTCGCGCGAGCATGGCGTGATTGTCCGCTTCATCGAGTTTATGCCTCTGGAAGAAGATCGCCTCTGGACCCCGGGCACAGTGGTTCCATTCTCCGAGGTAGTCGCTCGACTCGAGCAATTTCGTCCGCTAGTGAAGTTGCCCGCTAATTCCTCCGGAGAAACGGCGGTGCGCTACACCTTCGACGATGGGCTGGGCGAAATCGGCGTCATTGCGCCGGTATCGCGAGCTTTCTGCGGGCAATGTAGCCGCATCCGGTTGACTTCCGACGGCAAGATTCGCACTTGCCTCTTTTCGCAGTTCGACCATGACCTGTACGGAGTCATGCAGCGGGGCGGCGCCGACGCGGAGCTGGCGGCCTTCATCGAAAAGACGGTTTCTCAAAAAGAGGCGCGCCACCACATCGGTGAGCCGGGCTTTTTGAAACCATCACGGAGCATGGTGCATATCGGGGGGTGACCGCCTAAGCTAAACGGGTCAGGGATCTCTTTGATCGGCGTCTTTCGTAGTGCTGCTGGGCGGCGGTTGGATATTGCTACGGTTGAGGAGCTAACATTGGCGAGGACGGCGCTTCTTTGAGGGCGATTGATTTACGTCACTCTTGGCCCATTGTGCACTGGTGATTTGCATTAAATCCGAGTATTACCGGAGGTCGAACGATGGCAAGCGACGAGAGGGAAAGCGACCCAAAAACGTCTTTAGGTCGGCTGACCCGCCGTTCATTTCTGTCTCATGTTGGAGCGGCGACCGCAGCGACCGCGATAGCACCGCTGGCTCACTCGCTAGCGCCGGCGCAGACTCCGGCATCCGAGAACTTCTCTACTCCTACTCTTCCAGGCACTGTTGGTGTCACACTTCGAGTGAACGGACAGTCCCACGCGATCCAGATTGATCCACGAGCCACGCTCCTCGACACGCTTCGTGAGACTATCCATCTGACCGGAACGAAGAAGGGCTGCGACCATGGCCAATGCGGTGCGTGCACCGTCCATGTAAATGGCCGCAGGATCAACAGCTGCCTGGCGCTTGCCGCTATGCAACTAAACGTTGAGATCACGACGATTGAGGGCATTGGCGGACCAGAAAACCTGCACCCAATGCAGAATGCCTTTGTGGAGCACGATGGTTTGCAATGCGGTTACTGCACTTCAGGACAGATTATGTCGGCCGTCGCCATGGTCAAAGAACCCTGGGGAAAGACGGACGTAGACGTGCGGGAGGCGATGAGTGGCAACATATGTCGCTGTGGCGCTTACCCCAACATTGTTGCCTCAGTGCAGGCAGTTCGGCGCATGTCCTAAAGGAGGGATTGGCTATGGAACTCTTTCAGCTCGTCACTGCCCAGACGGTTTCCGACGCAGTCAAGGCACAGGCGCAATCGGCCACCGCCCAGAACGGAGCGGACATCCGCTTCATTGCCGGTGGGACGAACCTCGTAGA
The DNA here is from genome assembly GCA_013289875.1 of Acidobacteriota bacterium. Lineage (GTDB taxonomy): Bacteria > Acidobacteriota > Terriglobia > Terriglobales > Acidobacteriaceae > Silvibacterium. Next base: position 10,383 of record JABCZC010000080.1, read on the forward strand.
CTACATGAAATTGAACGTTGAGCGCCCGCGCCAGCTCGTGGACATCAATCGTCTTCCGCTCGACAAGATAGAACGAAGTTCAGACGGCGGTCTGAAGATTGGAGCCCTTGCGCGGAATGCTGATGTGGCGCAGGACCCGATTGTGAAGGAGCAGTATGCGGTCCTGTCTCAAGCTCTTCTCTCAGGGGCATCGCCTCAGTTGCGAAACATGGCGACGACTGCCGGCAACCTCCTGCAAAAGACACGTTGTGTGTATTACCGCGACACTGCTTCCGCCTGTAACAAGCGTCAGCCTGGTTCAGGTTGCTCTGCGATCGGGGGGTACAACCGGCCGCTGGCGATACTCGGGACGAGCGATCACTGCATTGCGACGAATCCTTCCGACCAGAATGTAGCCCTTATGGCACTTGAAGCAGTCGTGCATATTGAAGGTTCGAATGGACAACGCGCAGTACCCATTTCGGAGTTCTATCTTCTTCCCGGTTCCACGCCAGAGCGTGAGACCGTTTTGCAGCCGGGGGACCTGGTCACCCACATCACATTGCTTAAGCCAGTCGCTGGCACAAAGAGCGGCTATCTCAAATTACGTGACCGTGCGTCCTACGAGTTCGCGCTCGCCTCAGCGGCGATCGTGATGAAAAAGGACGGAGACCGGATTAGCTATGTTCGCGTGGCAATGGGTGGCGTAGGAACCAGGCCCTGGCGCGCTTCGGAAGCGGAAAAAATGCTTTTAGGTAGGTCTGCGACCGAGGCGAACTTCCGCACAGCAGCCGAAGCAGCCCTGCATGGTGCCAAGCCGCAAAGTCAGAACGGTTTCAAAGTGGAACTCGCCAAACGCTGCCTGGTGCACACCATGGGTCAGGTCAGTCAGATCGCATAGGAGGGAGAGCAATGGATGAGATCAGCGAGTCGAAGATAATCGGGGTAGCCACTCGCCGCATAGACGGTCCGTTGAAGGTAAGTGGCGCGGCAATGTACGCCTCCGACCACAGCTTCCCGGGCCTTCTTTATGCCTGGCCTGTTTGCGCCACTATCGCGAAGGGTTCTGTGGCACGCCTGGACACCGCGGAAGCTGGGAAGATGACGGGAGTAGCCGCCATCTATCATCGTGCCAACATTGGCAACCTCTATCGCGTTCCACCAGCGGCAGGCTTTTCCCTTATCATCGATGAAAAGCGTCCTCCATTTGAAGACGATGTCATTCGCTACTACGGCCAATATATCGCTGTTGTCGTGGCAAATACCGTCGAGCAGGCGCGGGCAGCCGCTGAGAGGGTCAAAGTTACCTACAACCGAGAGAAGCCGGATGCCGACAGCAAGATGACCGGTTCGCCGCTCACGACAGACAAACCTGATGAGAAGAGCAAGCGAGGGGACACCGCTGCGGCGTTGAGGAGCGCGAAGGTCAAGGTAGACAATGTTTACAGCATCCCCGCCGAGACCCATAATCCAATCGAGCTGCACGCGTCTGTTGCTGTCTACGACGGTCAGAAGTTCACTCTCTACGAGACCTCACAGGCTGTCGTCAACCATCGCGATGTGCTCGCGCAAGTGCTGGGCGTTCCTCCGGAGCAAGTCCAGGTCATCACGCGCTTCCTCGGTTCTGGGTTTGGAGGCAAGCTCTGGCCATGGCCTCAGAGCGCGTTAGCCGCTGCATGTGCACGCAACCTGAACCGCCCCGTCAAGCTGGTGGTGAGCCGGCAGATGATGTTCCAGACCGTTGGTCATCGGCCCGCAATCGAACAGCGGATTCAGTTGGCTGCGGAACCGGATGGAAAGTTGACCGCGTTGCAGCAGGATTACGTCAACCATACTTCAATACTGGACGACTACGATGAAGGGTGCGGCGAAGTCACACCGTTTATGTACAGCACTCCTAATCTGCTTGTAACGGGTGGACTCGCACGCCGAAATGTTGGGAACCCCACGGCCATGCGTGGACCGGGTGCGGTTCCCGGACTCTTTGCTCTCGAATCGGGGATGGATGAGCTGGCGGTCAGCCTCAAAATGGATCCCGTCCAGCTACGACTGAATAATGAACCCGAAATCGATGAAAGCCTCCGGATTCCCTTTTCCTCTCGACATATGAAGGAATGCCTGACAACTGGCGCTGAGAAGTTCGGCTGGGCGAACAGAACTCCTGAAGTCGGCTCGATGCGGCGTGATGGACTGACTTTGGGATGGGGAGTCGCAGCTTGTTCATGGCTTGCTGCACGTACCGAAGCTGAAGCAAGCGTTGAATTGCGTCAGGATGGTACAGCTCGCGTCGCGTGCGGAACACAGGATATCGGTGGTGGGACGTATACGATCCTGGCTCAGATTGTGAGCCATGAGACCGGTATTCCTGTCAGCAAGATCAATGTTGTATTAGGAGATTCCGCCCTGCCTTCAGGTCCCATCTCAGGGGGGTCGTGGGTCACAGCTTCCGTAACGCCTGCGGTCCTGGATGCAGCTCGGAATGCCAGAAAAACTCTCCTTTTGGCCGCCGTGAAGTCTGACAACTCTCCATTCAAGGGAAAGAAACCCGACGATCTCGAGTTCGTTGATGCGATGGTTCGTCTGAAGGGGCAAGCTCAGAGCGCCGTCCCAATGTCCGAGATTCTTCGCATCGCCAAGGTTAGTTCGGTGTCGGGTGCCGGCAAGTCCCAAGGCACATTCGGGGCGGCCAAGCCGGAGTTTTCGTTTCACTCTTACGGTGCACAGTTCGCGGAGGTTACCTGGCAGTCTGAGATCGCCCGGCTCCGTGTGAGTCGAGTTGTGACCGTGATTGACGCAGGGCGAATCATAAATCCTCGACCGGCACAGAATCAGATAGAAGGTGCAGTGGTGATGGGCGTGGGAATGGCTCTCTTTGAGGAAACCATCTATGACAGTCGCTCCGGAGCTCCCATTAACAACAATCTCGCCGATTACGTGATGGCAGTAAACGCGGATACGCCGCAGATTGATGTCACTTTCCTAGATTATCCGGACTATAAGCTTAATCCCCTCGGCGTACGCGGCGTAGGGGAGATTGGACTTGCAGGAGTTGCTGCGGCCATTACCAGTGCGGTTTACCACGCGACGGGGATTCGTGTTCGTGATCTACCGGTACGAATTGAAGACCTGCTCCCGATGGCCAAGATGAGCATCGCTTGATCGAGCGCTAATCGATCGCATTGCGAGGCTTCAAGCGCATACACCTCGAGCCGGGTGCATCGACAACCATCAACTTCGACGTGAGTCCCGACCAATTTCCATTCTCGATGTCCAATTTAGGAAGACGGTCGAGCCAGGTGCAGTGGACGTGCTGATCGGCCCAATTCAGCTGAGACCTCGGAGGTGCGGCCCGTCGTGAACGAGTAGCGCCAACAGTCTATCTCCACAAATGACCGCCGCCCATTTGCCTATGAGCAACTCGGTGTTTCGAATTGACCTGGCAGACTGGACACTTGCGGCCAACGACTTGGGTCAAGCCGAGCGGTAATACGCAATCCAAAGCGCCTCAATCGTGGATCAGGGCGTCGTACAATTCTTCGAGGACTGCCTTCAGCTGCTGCCTGGGAAGCAGCTTCGGGCGAAAGTGGCTTTCCAGGATCACCGCGCTCACAATGGCGCCCATAACGGCCAGTCGGCGCTCGATCGCCGCTCGTGTGGCCTTATTCGGGTCGTGGCCAAACAGAGTCGCGATAAAATCGTCGCCGGAAGACCTGAGCAGCAGTAGATCGTACATATGCCGCAGCTTCTCGCGTGATTGCGGGCGTCGCAACGCATAAAGTTTGAATTCCAGCATCAGCGTGCCCCATGAGTGATCACTTAGTTGAGCGGCAAGCCAGCGCTTGAAGATCCCAAGCCGTTTGCTCACATCGGGCTCGGCTTCGATCACATGCCGTACGGCGGTGAACTTAGTGAGCACTCGATGTTCCATCAGTGCCAGAAATAGGTCTTCTTTGCTTGAGTAATGAGCATAGATGGCTCCGCGGGTATATCCCGCCCGGGCGGCTACTTCTTCGAGCTGCGTTTTCTCAAATCCCTGCTCAGAAAAAATTGCCTCAGCCGCATCCAGAATCTTCGCCTGCGTCTCCTCGGTCCGGACCTGATGTTTGTTCTTCTCTTTTTGGAGCGACGGGGGCATGAACAATCCTCTTGACAGATCTTATCGTTAGTTCGAGAATAAATACAAGCGTGTATGTATTTAATATTACCCTTCACGGATGGAAGCAGAGATGATCGCTGAAGCCGAAATCGAAACTCTTCCGCAAATGGCCGAAGAGGACCAGTTTGAATCGCCTCTGAGCGAGAAGACCCCGGGCCGCCGCCGGCTCAATGTGTTTTTGATCGGGCTGGTTGCCCTCGTGTTGGTGGCCATCAGTACCGGGTGGTATCTATACTCCCGCGGTTACGAAAGCACGGACGACGCCCAGGTCGATGGCCACCTGAATCCGATCGCTGCTCGCATCGATGGCACCATCAAGGCCGTTCACGTGGACGACAATCAGGCTATCCAGGCCGGAACGTTGCTGATTGAGCTGGATCCCAACGACGATAAGGTCGCGCTGCAGCAGGCGCAGGCGCAATACGACGAAGCCCTGGCCCAGCTTGGCGCTTCGCATCCCAGCCTTCCCATCACGCAAATCGGCAACCTTAACGATCTCACCTCTCAGCGAGCCGAGGTCGTCGCCTCAGAGGCATCACTCGCCGCCGCGCAGCATGACCTTGAGAGCTCTCTCGCCAAACTCAAGGAGTCCCAAGCAGTTGATGAACGTAACCAGGCCGATTTTTCCCGTCACAAGGTCCTCTACGAGGATCAGATAATCTCGCGCGCCGACTTTGACCAATACAAAGCCACCGCTGCCGCGCAAACTCAGACCGTCGCCGCCAACCAAGCCGCTCTCGCCTCGGCGCAGAAGACGGTGGAGCAGCGTATGGCCCAGCTTGTAGAGCAACGCAGCAAGTTACAGCAGACTCAAAGCACCGCGCCCTTGCAGGTGGCAATCCGCGAGGCCGACATCAAAACCCAACAGGCCAACACGGAGGCTGCCCAGGCGGCACTCGAACAGAGTCGCCTTAATCTTGATTACACCCGCTTAATCGCTCCGGTCTCAGGAGTGATCGCGGAGCGTAGTGCTGAGGTTGGCGCTCGTATCTCCAAGGGCCAGCAATTGCTCATGATCGTGCAGACCGGCGATCTCTGGGTTACCGCCAACTTCAAGGAGACACAACTGGCACGCATGCGGCCCGGCCAGGATGTCCGCATGTATGTGGACGCGTTGCACGACGATTTCGATGGCACGGTGGAAAGCATGCCCGCGGTCACAGGCTCCCGCACCAGCGTGTTGCCTCCTGAGAATGCCACCGGCAATTACGTGAAGGTCATTCAACGCCTTCCCGTCCGCATTCGCTTCAGCGCAGGGCAGAAGGACTTGGACAAGCTTCGTCCGGGCATGTCGGTTGAACCCAGGGTGCGTCTGGACTAGCTCATGGCTCAAACATACGAAATCGCAATCGCTGACTCGGCGCCTGGTCGGCCCCTGATTAACCCATGGATCATCGCCATCACCGTAACTCTGGCGACTTTCATGGAGGTGCTCGACTCCTCGATCGCTAACGTCGCTCTGCCGCACATCGCCGGGACGCTGGGCGCGAGTTCGGAAGAGGGCACCTGGGTCATTACCAGCTATCTGGTATCGAGTGCCATCGTGTTGCCCATGAGTGGCTGGCTTTCAAATGTGATCGGCCGCAAGCGTTTCTATATGATGTGCGTCGCTATCTTCACCATCAGTTCGTTCTTCTGCGCTCTCGCCACCAGCTTGCCTATGCTTATCTTCTTTCGTATCGTGCAGGGCGCGGGTGGTGGTGGACTGCAGCCTAGTGAACAGGCCATTCTGGCTGACACTTTCTCCGCGAAGCAGCGCGGCATGGCCTTTGCGATGTACGGAATGGCAGTCGTCGTCGCGCCCGCCATTGGCCCAACACTCGGCGGTTGGCTTACCGACAATTACAGCTGGCACTGGATATTCCTCATCAACGTGCCCATCGGTATCCTCTCGCTGGTGCTCACGCAGCGTGTCGTGCATGATCCGGCGTACCTCAAGAATCTCCGCTCCAGCATCCGCGTGGACTATATCGGAATCAGTCTCATCGTCGTCGGTGTTGGCCTTCTGCAGTATGTGCTCGATAAAGGTCAGGAAAACGACTGGTTCGCATCGAAGGTGATTCTCATCAGCTCGATCGTCGCCATCGTCGCATTGGTGGCTCTCGTCATCCGCGAACTCAAGCACGAGAATCCGATCATGGACCTTCGCCTGCTCGGTAAGCGAAACTTTGCGACCGCAGTGACTTTCAGCTTCATACTCGGCATGGTTCTCAACGGCAGCACGATCCTGTTGCCGCAGTTTTTGCAGAGCGATCTAGGCTACACCGCCCAGCAGGCCGGCATGGCGCTCTCGCCAGGCGGGATCGCGCTCGCCGTGATGATGCCCATCGCCGGCATACTGGCCAGCAAGTTCGATCCGCGAGTCATCATCGCTATGGGCTTCGCCCTTACGTCCTTTGGACTCTTTCATGTCACCAATCTCTATCTGGGCGTCAGCTTCAGCACTATGGTGACGTATCGCGTTATTCAGGTCATCGGCATCCCGCTGATCTTCATTCCCATCAGCACGCTCAACTATGTTGGCGTGCCACGGAACAAATTCAATCAGGTCTCCGGCATCAGCAGCTTTACACGTAACGTGGGTGGCGCCATTGGCGTTTCTCTACTGAATAACTTCATCACCCATCAAGGGCAGATACACCGCACCGTCCTGACCGCGCACACCAACCATGCCAATCCATTCTTCGAGCGGCAACTTAACGCCATGACACAGAACGTCATCTCTATGGGCGCCAGTGCCAGCGACGCCTCGCATCGTGCCCTGGCGCAACTCTCTGCGCAAGTCGATCTGCAAGCGAACGTGCTTGGATTCGTCAATGCATTCTGGATGCTCGGTCTGCTCGTGATGCTCCTGATACCCTTGCCGTTCATCATGCGACGTCCCAGCCCGGAAGAAGCGAAGGCCTCAGCCGCAGCACACTAGTGCGTGAATCTGGTTGTACGGGAGACCTGTACATGAGATCGAAGGCGTCCAAGTTGCCGTGTAACCGGGCTGTCCGGACGAGTGATCGCGGCGAATTTGCCCGTTACCGCGTTCCCAACGAGTGGAAGCTCGCCGAGTTACTCCTCGAGGAACCGATCAGTCCCGATATGTCGGCCAGTGTTGACTAATGCGCCGTCAATGAGCGCATTGGCGATAGTGCGTCAATTGACCGGTCGAGGCGACCGAACTTCCAGTTGCCGATCCTGGATGTAGTTCGACTCGGACTGGCTCGTTCCGTCTTAGGTGCGTTTCAGCCGCAGGTACCGAACGATCTCGAGCATGTCTTCAGTGGAATGTCCTTTCCAACCTAACTGGGCTCTATCGTTTCCCGTATGGGGACTGATAGGAAACGAAGTGCAGCCGCGCACAGCAACGCGGCTCGTCTATTCGGATACGACCTGTTCATCTCATTCGCGCTTGGTCCGCCGCCCAGGGGCACCCGCAGCTACGCCTCTGATTTGGCGCGCCGTCTGCGAGAACGCGATTTCACAGTCTTCTACAGCGAAGACGAGGCCGCACCCGGTGAGCAGCTTGACAAAACCTTGGTGACGGCTCTGCGCCACTCCAGGACGTTGGTTGTCGTTGCCAACCGGGACACGATCGAAAATCCACGCTGGGTACGGAAGGAGGTCGAAGAATTCATGAAATTCCATCCCTCCAGACCAGTTATTCCGATTAGTGTCGATGGCGCGATTCAGGCCCCCGCACTCGCCGATCAGGCGCGACTTTGGCTGCGCTACCAGGATAAAGACCGGATTTGGCTCGACGAATCGCAAGCTGCCGCTGAGCAGGGGGCGGTAAGCGATGGGGTGCTCGAACGGTTGGCAATGGCGCCTGCCTGGTATCGGTCGAACGTAAGGTGGCGCTGGATCGTGCGCGTCGTCGCAGTGAGCTTGACCGTCCTGGCGATCGCTTTGGGCATTTCCGCGAAGGTGGCCAACGATGCGCGCAAGCGTGCAGACGATGCACGCAAACGTGCGGATGATGCGCGTGCCCGTGCGGAGGGGCTCGTTCAATTTATGCTTTCGATCTCAGCGCGAAGCTTAAACCGATTGGTCGATTGGATCTGATGGACTCCGTGAACGACAAGGTGAAGGAGTACTATGCTTCGCTCGGGGCAGACCGCGGCCGCCGCGAGACTGCCGTCGTTTCTCCAGACTCCGGCAATGCTCCAAATGGTCGCAACCGAGTTTCCCCGGAAATGGAAATTGACTTCGACCATGCGGCGAGTCTCGTGAGTGAGGGGGACACATTGCTCGCGGAGGAGTCTTCACCGCGTTGCCCATGATCCTCGCAGAGGAGGCCGAGATCGACTTCTCCAGGATCACGGTCGTTCAGGCGGACAATGCCGATGGCACTGGCGGCAGCGGGTCGGTATGGGAGGGCTACAAACCTCTGCGCCAGGCTGGAGCTCAGGTCCGCGAGGTGATGATTGCCGCCGCTGCGCACCGGTGGAGCGTCCCGATTACGGAATGCCGCGCTCGCAGCAGCCAGATCATTCACATGCCCTCTGGCCGTACTCTCTCCTATGCAGCTCTCGTTCGGGATGCGCGTCGACTTCCGCTTCCCGACGCCAGCACGGCTCCCTTGAAGGATCCTAGAGACTTTTCCCTTCTCGGCCGATCCATACCTCACCTCGACATCCCCGACAAGGTAAAGGGAGCAGCGAGGTTCGGCCTCGATGTTCGGGTACCTGGAGCGGGACGGGCCCAGGATGGAGCTCTTCGTGGCCGATCTGTTGCCCAAGGAGCGAACACGTGCGTCACCTGTGGCCGAGAGGGCCCTTCCTGCCTAATGCGCAGATCCAGCCCCTGCTATTCTCCTCAAAGACCCTGATATCGTCGTAGCCCGCTTTTGCAAAGAGTTCCTGCTGCTCTTCCACACTGAGGTTTGGTGAGCCCATCAACTTCATCGCGGGCCCCAGCAGATTATTGTGCTTTCCGTTTTTATATGTTTCGGCAATTACGATGAGGATCCCACCAGGCTTCAGTATGCGCAGGATTTCTCGCATGTCATTTACGAGGTCCGGCCAGTAATATTGGGTCTCCACTGCGGTGACCAGGTCGAACTTGTTTTCCGGAAACGGAAGTTGTGAAACCGGAGCCTGAACGATCTCAACGCGGCCGGCGCGGATTCCTTCAGCGTTCTTTGCGCGCGAAACCGCAACGCTTCCCGCGGCATAATCTATTCCGTATACTTTGCCCGCGACCGCGACTCTCGCCAGTTTCTGTATAGTCCTACCACCGCCACACCCCACATCCAACATCGTCAGATCCTGCTCAATGCGAACATGTTGTAAGCCCCAGTCCGTCAGCCTGGAATGTGACAGATTCATGAGCCACGCGAAAGGCCTGCCAATCCATTTGCCCGGTTTCCGAACCTGCGGCACCAGATACGCTGCGATTCCGAGGACCAGAAGCAATTTCAGAGCAGCGATCAGGGTCATAACGCATTTTCTCTCAACGGTGCCTGGAGGGTGACGGTTTCCATAAGGTGAGGCTTCTCGGACACCTACAACCGGCACCGCAATTTTGGGAACCACTTCTCCGGATAGCCGGTTATTCGTCAACTTGCCACTCTGTTTTTCCGAATCGACTACACTGGCCTGAGCTGTCCGCATGCCGCCAACAGGCCACAAACTCGGCCCTTACGAGATCCTTTCGCC
>JABCZC010000081.1 GCA_013289875.1 Acidobacteriota bacterium
ATCCATCTCGAATTTGCCGCAACAAGTTCACCACCAGCTCCGATTGATACTTCTCGCCTCGTGCCATTCTCGGCCCCTCTCATGCCACTTTCTTGTGTTCCTCGCTGGAACAAAATTGGCCGGGCACTCCACTCGCGCATACGCAGGTACGTCACTGACGTCTACTGGTTGATCCAGTTTTCGGGAAGCTGCGCGGGTCGCCAAGATAGCATTTTGAAATCCATCGCAATATGCTCAGTAAGGAGTGAACTATGGGTTTCGACCCTGAAGAAGCAGACCAAAGAAACACCGTGACTAGGCTTCGCAGGCCCGAGAACGTTCCAACGTGCCAGGATTAATTCAGGATTAATTAAGGAGCTTGATGCCGAACGCAGGCTGCGTCCGGTCTCAAGCTCGGTCGGAATGCTTACATCCGTTTTCCGCCGGCAGCTACGATAACCTGCCCGGTAATCCAGCGGGCGTCGTCGCCGGCGAGGAACGTGGCTGCCAGAGCAATATCTTCCGGCTGGGCGATCCGGCCAAGAGGCGTCTCCCTGTCCTGCTGCTCTCGAAATTCACCCTCGTGGAGCCCGGAGGCACGCAAGCCCTCGGTTTCGACCATGCCGGGGTTAAGCGAGTTCACCCGGATCTTACGCGGGCCAAGCTCCATAGAGAGGGAAACCGTAATTGCATCTACCGCAGCTTTGCTTGCACTGTAGGTGGAGGCTTGCGGAGCCGGCATGGGGCCAACGATGGAACCGATATTAATGATGGAACCGCCCTCCGGCCCAATCAGCTTGACCGCTTCCTGTGTGGTGAGCAATAAACCAGCGACGTTGAGATTGAACTGCTTCTGGATGTGCTCCAGCGTGATGGCTTCCAGCGGGGCAAATTCATAGACTCCGGCGTTGTTCACGAGCACATCAAGTTTGCCGTACGCCTTCTTCGTCTCTGAAAAGAGCCGTTGGATATCTTCCGGCCTGGAGACGTCCCCCTGAACGGCAATCGCCTTTCCGCCCTTCTTGATGATTCGAGCTACGACGCCGTCTGCGCCCGCTCTGCTGCTGGCATAGTTCACCACAACCGAAGCGCCCTCTGCTGCCAGATGCTCTGCGATGGAAGCTCCAATACCCTTCGAAGCTCCTGTGACCACTGCGACTTTTCCGTTTAATTTATTCATGGCGATTCTCCTTTGCGGTGATCCTGGGTTGTGAAACAGCCTGGTCTACGTGGAAAGCCCATCAGCCGTGTTTTTTGAGAGCCTTGCCGATCATCGTGAAAATTTCGGGCAGCGAGCTTGCCCTGGCGGAGCGCGGCGGCGCGGAGCACACACGTCCCGCGCCAGAAACATGTATTTGCCCGGCATCAACGTAAATCCGTATCGTACTCCACTGGCCGTTTCGCCAAATTAGCGGCAGTCGTATCTGAAAGCTTGATCGCAAACATCTCATCGGAGCCCTGCTTTGCTGATCCGGATTTGAGAATCGGGAAGAAACTTCCACAATCAGAGAACCAGATCACATGGGCTCGATGAGATAACTCGCGCCGGGTTCGGTTTCGAAACGAAATTCTTCGCCGCCGCCCCAGACGGCCACTGCCCCCCGATCGCGTATACGCGTCACACGAATCCTCTTCTCTTTCCAGGGCGCCGACATTCGGACAGTCTTACCCTTTTCGCTGAGTAGGGAGAGGTGTGTCACTGTGCGACCATCGTAGACCGCGCTCACCAGGAAAGCTCCCGCAGCTCGAAGGCTTTCGAATCGTGCGGGGCCCATGTTCGTCGCATTGGGAAAGAGCCGAATCGTTCCCGTGTAGCTCTGCATCATGCATTCATTCAATACCGCAGGGAGAGCGAAGTTTTCGCACCAAACGCCCATGCGCATCATGAAGTCGAAGTCCACCGACTGCGAGTATCGTCCTCCTGATTGCCTGACGCGATCATTCGCGATGCCGTTCGGCAAGGTGCAATAGAGCACTTCACGCTTGAACCAATCCAGGTCCAACATGCCGAGCCGCGCGCGGATCAGCGGTTGGTACACGAGGTCGTTGCCGCCCTCGAGCCTTAGTGTGTGTGCTGTGCGGTTCGCGATTTCCCATTCCTGAGGTTCCTGTCCGATTGCGACCTGTTCCCCAGGAAAGACAGGAGCCAGCGTGATCGGCACGTTAAAGATGTGCTCGACAGGCCCATTCATGATATCGAGCCATACTTCGCCATAGGGACCGTTGGCCTTGGGATAGGAGGCGAGATTCCGGTAAATATTGCGCCACTGGGCTCTCTCTTCTTCATCGATACCCATCACAGTTGAACCTTCGATCACCGCACTGAGTAGAAAGCGAGTCAGGGCGATGTCAAGAATGCAGTCTTTGTTGAGCCGGTAGTTTACAGTGAAGCCCCAGTTCTCTGATGAGACAGTGGGGATGAAATGGTAGAGCTGATCGTCGCCTTTCTTGACAAAAGCTGCGACGAAACGCGCGGCGCCGCGTAGGATCGGATAGACATGCCGGAGATATTCGTCGTCCTGCGTGTAGAGGTATTGCCACCATAGGCTCTGCACGATCCATGGAGTCATACTGACCTGATAGGCCCACGGCGGCACCGGATAAGGAACGATCTGGCTGGGCACCGGATAGGCGGATACAGGAAAGAATGCACCCGGCAGGTTGAAGCTCTCTTTCGCGAACTTCTCCGCGATGGGAGTCAGGTTCTCGCACATCTCGACATAGGGGAGGTGCTGGTCAACATGATTGCTTGAGAAGACACCCCAATAGACTTGCTGGCAGTTGTAGTCCAGATGGTAGTCGCCGTGCCACGCGGTACCGATGTCGCCGGCTGACCAATTTGCGAAGAGGCCCGGAGCTACCTTATGCTTCCGTAGACAACAAGCCAAGAAATACTGGTTGTGATACCAGATGCGTTCCAGATCTTTGTCTTTGAGCTCGACCGCGGAGCGGGACCAGTGTTCGCGCCAGTGCTTTTCGGAATCTTGCTGACGATCTGTGAATTCTGTGCCTGACAAACGGGCCACCTGCGTCTGCGCCTGGGCCGCTGTGTCCAAGTCCTCCGCGCTGTAAGCGTGATTTTGCGGAACCGAAACCCAGCGTTTGCCAGCAGACGCCTGTTCCTGCAGCCGCTTGAGATAGAGGTCACGCGGCGTCACCAGCAGAACATCGAGATGAATCGCCTGTTCCCCGATGGAAGCGAGGGTCACGTCCGTCGATGGCTTCGCCGACGTAACCGACCAGCGCCCGGCGATCCTCCCATGCAAGGAGAAATTACGGTCTTTGTCAGACTTCGGCGGCGATGGAAGCTCCCTCGTCGGGCCAATGGCGGGCAAATACTGGAAGCAGGAGAATTCGGAGAAGTCATCTCCGGTCCTGGCAGCGGTTTCGGGTTTGGGTAAAAGCTCTGGTTTAACGTCAACGTGACCAGGATCAAATGGCCCACCATGAAAGCCATCGATCTCTGGCGAATAAACCAGCGATAGCAGCGGTACTGATCCATTCGTCGAAACCGACACCAGTCCGGTGGCCCAATCGACAAAGCAGGTGAGCTGTATGCTGCGCGAACCGCCGTCTGCATCGCTGTTGCGGGAATCGATACCAGGATTCGTGCATTTGAGCTCCAGCGTGAAGGTGCCATTTGCGGGATTCAACGTGTACTGACCTGGCGCAACCCATCGCGGATCCCAGTTGAGCCAGACAGTGCCGCAAGGCCACGGACGAGGCCACTTATTCGAATAGGAGGTACCGACTCTTTTTGAGTATTCGTTGAAGAAATCAATTCCGGACTCGAGATAAAGCATGTCCGGTTTGCCTTGCCGCTTCGCCTCCTCGCTCGCCCGCTGCCAGAGCTTAAGGATTTCAGCAAAGGGCAGAACATGCTCCGCGATGTCCTCGCTTACACGGATATCCCAGCAATCGTTTTTGCCGAAATGCAGGCCGAGCGCGTCCGGCCGCACGAGCGCACAGACTCCAACATCGCCATTTCCCAGCAGCATGCCTTCAAAGAAAGTAGGGCCGGGTATTTCCCTTCGGATCATGTGTCGGGCGGCGAGCTTATAGCCATCCAGCTTTTCGGTCGCTGGGGTGGTTTCAATGGATTGGGCCAGGGCCGGGACGCTCGCCATTTGCTGTGATGCTGCGAGTGACGCCAGAGCGGATGCTTGGAGGAAATCTCTACGCGTTGTCTTCATAAAACCAACTACCCATCCCCATGGATACTGTCAAAATAGATCCAGGACACCAACTTCGAATTTTACGGTCACGGGTGAGATGTGTTTGAACTGAACGTACGGAAACACTATGGAAGCACGGGAGCAGTATTGCTTTTATTGGTGTTCCTGGGGGAACTGACATTCTCGATCCGACAGCAATCATTGTCCTGGGATGAAGGTGACCATATCTTCGCCGGCTATATGTCATGGAAGAAGGTAGACTTTGGCATCAATCCGGAACATCCGCCCCTGGTGAAGGCGCTGGCGGCGATTCCACTTCTGCCGATGCACCTCAAGGTGCCAGATCGCAAGGGGCTTGGATCATTCAAAGACGAAGCATATTTCGATGGACGGGATTTCATCTTCGGTAATGGTGGAGAGGCCGAAGCGGACCGCATCATTTTTCGCGCACGGATGGCGGCGGCAACCCTCAGTCTTTTGCTGGGACTGCTTGTCTTTCTGGCAGCGCGAGAGATGTTCGGCGATGGTGCGGCGCTGTTCGCATTGGCGCTGGTGGTTTTTGAACCAAACATGATCGCGCACGGCGCCTATGTCACAACGGACATGGGTATCTCCTGCTTCATGTTCGCCAGCATCTATGCCTTCTACCGCTACGTGAAGGCGCCTTCGGTCGGGAGGCTGATCGTTCTCGGCCTGGTCAGTGGACTCGCTCTGGCGTCGAAACACTCAGGTGTGCTTCTCCTCCCATTCGGCCTGGCACTCATTATTACTGAGATATTGTGGCCCTCGCCCGAGATGCGGACCAACAAAAGGAAAGTAGCATTGCGCCTGACTGGCGCCTTTCTGGCTGCGTCGACCATTGCCATCGTGGTGCTCTGGGCTTTCTACGGTTTTCGCTACGCCGCCAGACCAGGTGGAATGTCGCTGAGTCCCTCGCTCGCCGAGTACGCGCGAGGTTTGAAAGGGGTGGAACCGCACGCCTACCTCGCGCTCGCGCGCTTGCACATCCTACCCGAGTCTTATCTTTACGGGTTGGTGGACGTGCGCCTGATCTCAGATTCGTTCTCAACCTACATCTTCGGCAAAGTATACGCGCGCGGAGTCTGGTTCTACTTTCCTGCGGCCTTCATCATCAAGTCCACGGCGGCCTTCATGGGTTTGCTGATGCTGGCCGGCTTCGCGATTGTTACCAGAAAATTGCGCGCTCGGCGCGAGATCTTCTTTCTCACCATTCCTCCGGTTCTCTATTTGTTGATCGCGACCGGGACTGGCCTGGACATCGGCGCAAGGCACATCCTGCCCATGTATCCGTTTCTCTCCGTGCTGATTGGGGGCGCTGCGCTCGCACTGGCGCATAGGAACCGGCGCTGGGCCTACGTCGTGGGATTGTTGCTGGCATGGCACGCAGTGTCTTCGGCGCGAGCTTATCCGAACTACCTTGCCTACTCGAACGAATTCTGGGGCGGTCCCGCGAACACTTATAAGTACCTGACCGACTCCAACACAGACTGGGGTCAACAGTTGAAGGCGGTCAAGAAGTATCTGGACAATCGTGGGGTTAAGGACTGCTGGTTTGCATACTTCGTCGAACCCTCCATCCACTTCAGCGCGTATGGAATCCCATGCAAACCGTTGCCGACGGCGGACAGCGGGTGGGCGCACTATCAAATCGATACGCCACAGACGATCACGGGGCCTGTGCTGATCAGCGCTGGAACACTCACCGGCTACGAGTGGGGCTCCAACGTGCTAAATCCTTACCGGGAGTTTCAGAAGCTGAAACCAGTTGCTTTCATCCAGGACGGTGTTTTTGTCTACGATGGGACGTTTGACATGCGTTTCGCCTCCGCACTCGGCCACGTAACGCGGGCCAGAGATCTCATTGCGGCCGGGCAGTTAGCGTCCGCGCTGGTGGAGGCGCAAACGGCCGTTGCCATTGACCCTGATCAGTTGCAGGCACAAATGGTTCTGGGCGACACATTCACCGCGCTCGGCCAGCCGCTGGCCGCGAAGCCCGCGTACCAGCAGGCACTCGCAATCGCGAAGACGATGGAGCCCAGCGCCGAAGCGATCTGGGTGAAGACAATTCAAAAGAAGTTAGCCGGCCGGTAGTGATGATACCCATTTCATGACCTTCCCATAGTTCCCCGGGGCCCCGTGTAAACAAGAGTGCTCACCTAATCACCTTTAGGTATGAAGAAATTGCGTTCAGAGCTGCCCCTCTGTTTGCTACTGTTTCTTCGCTTCAGCGTCCAGTAGAAGGCTGTAATCACCAGCAGGAACGATATGAAACTCGGAACCGAGTATTCCAGGCCCTTCACGTAATAGGTGCTGAGGACGATGGCTGCGAGAGCGATCATGGCCGCGATCTGCGAGTAAGGCGAGAACGGCAGGCGAATTGGGAGCTGTGCGACGCGCGCTTGTCCTATTGAGCGGCGAAAGGACAGATGGGCGAGCAAGATGATGCTCCAGACGAAGAACATACCGGCCACTGCGACGCCGTAAAGCAGCAGGAACGCTCGGCCGGGAGCGAAAATGGCCAGCAGGATGGCCGCACCCATGCCAGCGGTCGACACCATTAAGGCAATGTAGGGTACGCCGTTCCTGCCCAATTTTCCGGGCCCCTTCGGGACATAGCCGTCATGCGACAGGGAAAAGAGTGTCCGGCTGGTGAGGTAGAGATTGGTGTTCGCGCTCGAAAGAGCGGCGGTGATAACAACAAGATTCATGATCTTCGCAGCGTAGGGAATGCCGACCTTCGCAAAAGCCAGCACAAAGGGACTGCCAGTGATGCCGCTGCCCATCGTGTCCCATGGGGTCATCGAGAGCATCACAGTGATAGAGAGCACATAGAAGAGAATGAGCCGAAGAGTGACAGTGCGCATGGCGCGAGGAATGGTCTTTTCGGGTTGCAACGCCTCGCCGGCGGTGACGCCGATGATTTCCACTCCCATGTAGCTTGTGAGCGTGAGACTCAGGGCAAGCAAGACACCCTTCAGGCCGTTGGGAAGAAAACCTCCGTGGGAGGTGAGATTTGAGAAGCCGATAGCACCAGCATGACCAACGCCGAAGATCAGTCCGAGGCCGACGAGTATGAAGGTCACGATCGTGATCACCTTGATGATGGCGAACCAATATTCAAATTCACCAAAGTTACCGACACGCAGGCTATTAACGGCGATCAAACCGACCGAGACTCCAACGACCCAAACCCATTGCGGAATCGCCGGGAACCAGACGGAGAAGTAAATTGCAACGGCCGTGACCTCCGCGCCGATGGCCAAGATTTGAACGAAGGCGTAGGTAACGCGAACCGTGAAGCCTGACCACTCATTCAAGTATGTCTGCGCATAGACGCCGAATGAGCCGGCGACGGGATGCGTGACAGCCATCTCCGCGATAGAGTAAGCGACGATGAGAGCGATGATGGCGCTGAAGAGATAAGAGAGAATGACGCCCGGGCCGGCGAGCCGGATCGTGACGGAGCTGCCGAGAAAAAGCCCGACGCCGATCGCACCGCCGATCGTCATCATGGTCATCTGGCGTTGCGTGAGCGCGCGGTTGAGTTCGGGAGAACTCTCGGGCGTATCGGCGAGTTTGAAAGGCATCGGCGCCCGGGCGGTAGTCGCTTGCTTATCGACCCCGAACGATGTCACCAAGGACCTTCCCGAACTCATGAATCTCCTGGACGGTGTTGTAATGGACAAGCGACGCGCGGTTGACACCCGTGTCGAGGCTGGCGCCGAGGCGCTTCATCAGTCGCGGAGCGTACATGTGGCCGTCACGAATACCAATGCCCCGGTCCGACATGGTCTCGGTGACGAGCTCCGGCGCGATGTTGGGAAGGGTGAAACAAAAAGTGGGAACGCGTTCGGCCAGGCGGGCTGTGTCATCGACGCCGTAGATGATGGCGCCGGCCGCCTGCAGGGCTTCGAGCATCTCGAAAGAAAGTGTAGCTTCGTATTCTCGGATTGAAGTCATGGCACGAACGAGAGAGGCTCGCCGCGATACGGGTGCTGTGTTTTCCTCTTCGCCGCCGTGGCCCGCGCCGAGAGTTTCCAGATAGGTGATGGCGGCTGCCATACCCGCGACATTCTCGTAGATAAAGGTGCCGGCTTCAATCTTGCTCGGAGGAGCGTCGGGGATAAAGTCCTCGCGGAATGTCTGGAGAACGTTTAGAAGCTCGAGTCGACCCCACATGAAACCCATGTGAGGACCGAAGACCTTGTAGCCGGAGCAGACCAGGTAATCGCATTCGAATGCCTGTACATCGATGAGTGCGTGGGGAGCATAGTGAACGCAATCGAGAACGACCTCAGCACCGACGGCGTGCGCCAACTTGGCAACGACAGCGACATCGACAATGGAACCAAGCGCATGGGAAGCAACCGTGCAGGCAACAAGACGGGTCTTCGAGGTGAGGAGCGGCGCCAGGTCCTCAACGTGAAGGTTGTTATCTTCACGCATATTCCACCAGACAATCCTGGCCCCTTCGCGCTCAAGCTGCAGCCATGTGGCGATATTGGCTTCGTGGTCAAGGTCCGTGACGACGATCTCGTTGCGGGTCTCGAGTGTGCGACCGATCGCCAGGCTGAGCAGACGAAGGAACGACGTTGCGTTCATGCCGAAAGCGATCTCGTCGCAATCGCGGGCGTTGATCAGAGCGGCGACGCTCTCGCGGGCTCGCGCGATGGTTGCGTCGACTTCCATGCTCCTGGCGTAGCGTCCGCCGCGCTGTACGTTGCGGTGCAAAAGATGACCATTGATGGCGTCGAAAACGCCCTGGGGAATCTGCGCGCCAGCACCGTTATCGAAGAAGATGAAGCCTGGCTCCTCGGTGAGGGCAGGAAAGAGCGAACGGAATCGATCGCAAGCGAAGTTGACAGCTTGGGGTGCGACTAGCTGCTGTTTGACCACACGGCTCCTGGTGCTTAGAGATCCGACGACGCAGGGCCCGGTGTCCGCCGACAACTTGACCCTGGCCTCGCGATGGAAGGCGTGCCGCTAGTATACAAAGCGAGGAACAAAACTTCCGCCGAATCGTATGCTCACGTCAGGACATGGCTGGGTCGAGGAGCTTCTGCGCGGTCTCGGCTCCAAATACCGGGAGCGATGAGTCCGTGAGCAGGCCGATTTGTTTGAGCACGGACGCCTGGTCCCAGTAGATCCGCTCATGCGCCAGCTTGCCCTCGCGAAAACCGACAACCACGACAAGAGGAATGTCGACGTGGCGATAAGTCGGCGGAACTCCGGGGAGCATCCAGGGCATCTCTTCGGTGTGGGTGAAGGAAAAGATCATCTCGTCAACCAGTTGATCCTGGCCGAGGGTACGGGAGATCAATTTGATGGAGGTGTCGGCCGGCATCAGCGAGATGAAGTCTTCCGCATAAAACCTGCGCAAGGCCGCATGGCCGTAACCGCCTGTCATCACCGGAATATGATTGACGTAGGCGTCCTCCACCATAGTTGCAATGGTCGAAGAGACGTCGCGTGTCGAAAACTCATAACTGATGTGCTCGTCCCATTTGGCGATCATCTCCGCTTGGTTCATGGCTCGAGGTTCCTCTGGGGAGATGTTAATCGATCACCCATAGGAGTCTGGGAGCCTGCGCTGTTCTGGTCCGGATTGCCGGTGATTCTCGCGGAACGATGTATTGTGCGAAATATCGGCTTGGTGAATGACTCGGGATTTATCAAAATAATTCTACTGGCTGGGAGATTTCTACCAAGGGCTCAGTCTTCGCAAATCGCAACTCTGTCTTCTGAATCATCTGCAACCACAAAGAATCCGGATCGGAATTGAATATTGTGGCGGTGTCTGCCGGAAAAACGAACCACGCGCCCAATTGCACCTCGGTCCGCAATTGATCTTGCGTCCATCCGGCATATCCCAGGTAAACGTGAAAAACTTTAGGGTCAGGCCGGTCCGAAATTGTTTTTTCGAAGAGGCTTTTGTCGGAGATCAAATAAACATCACCGAAGATGTTCTCAGCTTTTTCAATCTTGGCCGAGGACTGAAAAAGTGCAAATGCAGCCGAAGGTTCCACAGGACCCCCGATATAGACCGGGTCGGAGCGGTCTTTCGCGGCCTTGAGATCAAGAACTTGAGAAAGCGGTACATCGGTGCGCCGGTTGAGAAATAGTCCGACTACGCCATCTTCATCGTAGTGAACTAGCAGGATTACTGTTCCAGCGAAATGCGGGTCGCCGAGGCCTCGGCTCGCGACGAGCAACTTTCCAATACCTAAATCTTTGGGGTTCTTGAATTGAATCGGAAGAAATGACGCCGGCAGCAATTCGCCTTTCCTGCGGAATGCCCTGAGCCATCGACTTGGCTTGTTTGCCGGCCAGCTGCCGTACCAAGGCAATGCCGCAGTGGCAGGCGCAGGAGCGCGCAACAACGTATTCGGCTTCGGCACATCAAATTCCGCCTTGTAAACGTTGACCCTTCCGGGCTCCGCCAAGGCAATGATCGCGAACAGCATTGCGAACAGCAACCCTTTGCGCAGCGACATGATCGGTATCCTTCCCAGAGGAGATTATCCGATTTTTTCTGGAGGTCCGACCCGAGATTTCTGGTCTCTCCCGCTTTCCGATCACTCCGGACCTCGAACGTTCTGGCACGTCAGGACCTCAACGACAAGGCCGTCATAGCCCTCTTCGAGCGCGTCGACAGCAATTCGCGAAAGCTTTCAATACTGCAGATCGTCATAATAGTACCGATCCGCAAGCTGCTCAGGATTAAGGCGCATGGGGCCGCAGACCTCACCTATTGAGGATAAAACCCGGATCTCGGGAGTGTTGTCGGGCACTCCATTAAGGGCCATGCGCCACTTCTAGTCCGAATTAGCTATCCTCTCCCATAGCGGGATACCCACATCTGGCGATAAAACCGCCAGATATGGGGCACCTACCGCCCACACCCAATTCTCAGGGATGCCAGATTAGTCCCGCGTCACTTCGCCTCTTCCACCACATCGCCTTCGCCGGGGGCTAGGAATAAATTCGTCTCCAGTCCGTGCTGGCGGGTGTAGAGGTCGAAGTAGCGTCCGCCGAGGGCATACAGGGACTCATGTGTCCCGCGTTCGACGATGTATCCGCCTTCGACAACCAGGATTTGATCGGCGCGGCGGATGGTCGAGAGGCGGTGCGCGATCACGAAGGTCGTGCGTCCCTGCATGAGGAAGCTGAGTCCGTCCTGGATCATGGCTTCGGATTCTGAGTCGAGGGACGACGTCGCTTCGTCCAGAATCAGAATGCCCGGATTGGCGAGTATCGCGCGGGCAATCGACAGGCGCTGGCGCTGGCCTCCCGAAAGTTTGACGCCGCGCTCCCCGACGATGGTGTCGTAGGCCTCCGGAAAGCGCTCTGCGAATTCGTCGACGCGCGCGATGCGGCAGGCGTTGAGGAACTGCTCTTCAGTCGCATCTGGATCGGAGAAGAGCACGTTGTCGCGGATCGATCCATCGAAGAGGAAGGACTCCTGCAGGACCACGCCGAGTTGCGCGCGATAGTCGTCGAGCCGAACAGTCGAGAGGTCGATGCCGTCGATGAGGACGGCGCCCTTGTCCGGCTTGTGGAAGGCGCAGATGAGGCTGATGATGGTCGACTTGCCCGACCCCGAAGATCCGACCAGCGCGGTGACGGTTCCGGGGCGCGACTCGAACGAGATGCCGTGCAGCACGGGCTTTTCGGGCTCGTAGGCGAACTCGACCTGATCGAAAACGACATCGCCCCGAATCGGTCCGAACTTTTGGGTGCGCGTGGGATCGGTGAACTCGTCGCGCTCGGAGAGGAGTTCCATGGTGCGGTCGAGGCCAGCGACGGCTTCCGTAAGCTGGGTTCCGATGTTCACGATTTGAATCACCGGAGCGATCATAAAGGCAAGCAGCATCGTGTATTGGAAATAGCCGCCAGTGGTCAAGCGGCCCGCAAGAACCTGGTGGCCCCCGAGCAGCATAACTAATCCGCCGACCACACCGAGTACGGTAGTCGCGGCAAAGGAGAGCGTGCTGGTGGCCGTGAGCGAACGCATAACGTTTTCAAGCAGGCGCTGCACACCGGCCGAAAAGACGCTCGCCTCGCGCTCCTCGGCATGGTAGCCCTTGACGACGCGCACGCCACCTATCGATTCGCCGAGACGCCCGGAGACCTCGGAGTTGATCTGGCCGCGCTCGCGGAAGATGGGACGGATAGTCTTAAAAGCGTTTTGCAGCACGACTACAAAGGCGACAATGACGGCGAAGACGATCAGCGTCATGTTGTGACTGCTGCGCAGAAGGAAGAAAAAGCACAGCACGGCAGTGAGGAGTCCGCCTACGAATTCGACCAGGCCGGTGCCGACGAGATTGCGCACGCCTTCGACGTCGCTCATGATGCGCGAGACGAGGGCGCCGGTGCGGTTGGCGTCGTAGAAGGCAACGGAGAGGCGGCCGACGTGCTGCTGCACCTGACGGCGGAGGTCAGCGATCATGCGCTGCGCGGCCTTGGAGAGAAGCTGCGTGAGCGAGAAGGATGTGACAGCCT
This sequence comes from Acidobacteriota bacterium, assembly GCA_013289875.1. Classification (GTDB taxonomy): domain Bacteria; phylum Acidobacteriota; class Terriglobia; order Terriglobales; family Acidobacteriaceae; genus Silvibacterium. Next base: position 12,681 of record JABCZC010000081.1, read on the forward strand.
GGATTGCGGTCGAGAGAAAGACGAGTCCCACGAGCGGCAGGAGCTTGCCGACGTGGTGTTTGTTGAGCACAACGTCGATGAAGTATTTCGTCGAGAGTGGCAGCACAAGGCCGGCGAGGCGGTTAATGGCGACGAGGATGAGTCCGAAGAGCAGCAGCCAGCGGCGCGGTCGCACCAGGCGCCAGACCTCGGGCATGACTTTCTTCAGCTCAGGCTTCTTTTTGGGCGGATCGCCTGCCGCGGCGCGGATGGCTCCGCGTGTAGACGTTGTGCGTTCAGCTCTCGCCGATATGGACCCGGGGCGCATATTAATTCCTTGAATTTTCTAGGCTCGCGCGCGACGAGCCGTGATGAACGAGCGCACGCAGAGCACGACGAATACCAGCAGCACGACGGACATGGCAGCCTTCTCCTCGACGGCGAGAGGGTGCGGGAACTGGACGCCCCGGATCATCTGAATGTAATCGTAGATACTTTTGGCGGTGCCGAGAAAGCCGAGCAGTCCGACGGTAACGGCGATATGCATAAAGAGCATGCGCTTCTTGGAATCGTCGGTGAGGGCAACGAAGCCGAGGATGGCCAGAATTACGCCGACGATCGACGGAATGAGCGCGGTCGGCGCATGAAGAAGCGAGCCGAAAAAGCCTACCAGCCCAAGCAGAATGAGCACTACGCCGAACATGATGGTGAGCTTTGCCATGCGGAAACTGCCTCCAGGCTGTAAAAGCGCGTTCAGTTGAGCATAGTCGACCGGTGCGTTGGATGGCTATGCGGGTTGCAGTTGACTCAGAATCTTGGCCGCAACGATTGCAGGCGGCTCGGTCGCATCTACCCGCACAGCATCGTGGGGCATCTCCAGGGTCTGGAGCTGGCTATCGAGCAGCGCGGGATTCATGTAGTGGCCCCGGCGTTTACGCATGCGCTCTGCAAGCGTCGCGACGGGGACATCCAGCAGCACGAAGCGGTATGCGCTGGCGGGCATGTCCTTCACAAGCAGGTCGCGATACCACTGCTTCAAGGCAGAGCAGGTGAGTACTCCGCTGTCGCCGGTGTGCAGCCAGCCGAGGATCACGTCATGCAGGCTGGCAAGCCACGGGATGCGATCTTCATCGGTGAGAGGAATGCCAGCGTGCATCTTCTGGCGATTGGCCTCGCTGTGGTAGTCGTCGCCTTCGGCGTACTTCCAGCCAGTAAGGGCTACGAGTTCATTGGCAATGGTGGTTTTTCCCGAGCCGGTGACACCCATCAGAATTACGATCATGCGTGCGGTTTTCCTGACACTAATTCTTTCACGTCCGCGAGCAGCTGTTCGGGGGTCCAGTCGTTGGTGGGATACCACTTGTAGATTTTGCCGTTGGGCCCGATCACGATGGTCGAAAGCGAGTGGGTGATGATGCGGTCCTTCTCGGGCGTCGCTCCGACCAGGAAGAAGTGGAGGACGTCTGGCAGTTCCTTCTGGGGCGGAGCGGCGAAATCCCAGTGCGTGAAGTTTTCTTCCGAGTAATTTCCGGTGTAGGAGCCGCCATAGCTGCGGAGCACGGCGGGGGTATCGTATGCGGGATCGAAGCTGACACTGAGCAGATGCGTTTTCGTGTAGAGCGCGGGATCGGCGGCGAGAGCCTTGTCGAGTTTGGCGAAGTTGCGGCTCATGCGCGGGCAGTAATCGGCCAGGGGGCAGCGCGCGTAAATAAACGTGACCAGCAGAACCTTGCCGCGAAATTGCGCGATATGAATCAGCTTGCCGCTCTGGTTGAGCAGCTTGAAATCAGGTACGGCACCGCCGGGGTTGAGCGGCTTGTAGGCGACCGGCGGCTTGTAGTCGGCCTTCGCCTGGCCGACGATGACGATGTTGTCGAGGATGCTGTTTGCATTGGAGGTGAAAAGGTCGGCGGTGATGGTGTCGCCGGGATGGAGTTCGCTGATGATGCCGGCATTCTTCAGCGTGTACGGCATGATCATCGCGTCCATATAGCCGGGAACGGCCTCAGTATCGAGCGTGACACGGCTGCTCGCGGCGTCGGTCGAGACCACGACTCCGCGGATGTGGTACGGCTTCGCGCTTGCTGGAGTGGTTCCGGCCTGGGTTGAGCTGCGATTGCAAGCGGTGAATCCTACGCAAATCGCGAGTGCAAGGATTGCAGATAGCCGGGCGGAATAACGCTTCACCATTCAGTTTACACTTAGCATTAGCCTCCCTGAGATGCAGCTTCCCGTCGAAATCGTGAGCGCCTTCGAGACCGGCGCGACCGTTCTGACAGCCAACGTGCGCACCGCGCGCTGGTTGCGGCATGAATATGCGCTGCGGCAGCGAGATGCCGGGCGGCGCGTGTGGGCGAGTCCGCCGATTGAAGACTGGGAGAGCTGGGTGCTGCGGCTTTGGCAGGCGCACAACGCATCGCAGGCCGATGCGCCTCTGCTGCTGACCAGCCTGCAGGAGCGCAGCGTGTGGGTGCGCATGCAGCGTGACGATGCGGCGCTGCTCGTATCGCCGGAAGGCATGGCCGCCCTGGCGGAGGAAGCGTATGCGCTGCTATGCGCCTACGAGGCCGGCTCCGAGCGCAACCGCAGCTGGGGACAGATGGATGCGGAGAGATTTCGCCAGTGGGCGATCTCGCTTGACCGGGAATGCGCGAAGCGGGGTTGGGTAAGCCGCGCGCGTCTCGAATCAGTTGTGGCTGAAGCGTTGGGCGCGGCAGAAGCGGTGGGCGTATCGCCTCTGCCGGCGAAGATCGTGATGCTGGGCTTCGATCGCATCACGCCGGCACGCAAGAGATTGATTGCGGCGCTCGAGGCACAGGGCGTCACGGTCATATTTTCTTCGGAAACATCGGTTGAGACGGGACCGCGGCTCGTACGCGCAACTGATATACGCGATGAGATCACCACTTGCGCGTACTGGATTCGCGCTATGCTCGACGAGAATCCCCTGTTTGGGAGCAAGCCGCCGGCGCGGATCGGCGTGATTGTGCCGGACATCAGCTCGGTGCGCAGTGAGGTCGAACGAATTTTCAGACGCGTGTTGATGCCGGAGTCGGATGACGTCCTGGCTCCGGCTGCTCGCATGCCCTTTGACTTTTCACTGGGCCGGCCGCTGGGCAGCGTGCCGGTAATTCGCGCCGCCCTGCTACTGCTGCGGTGGGCCGCGCAGCCGTTGAGCGAAGAAGAAGTATCGTGGCTGCTGCTCTCGGGGTATCTCTCACCCCAGCGAGCCAACACCGGGCTCGCCGGGGACCCCGGAGATCTGGGCGGCCCTTCGCCCACTCAAGCCAACCCAGGGCTTGAGTGGGGCACCGTCTATCTTGCGCTGGGCAGCTTCGACGCGGCTCTGCGCAACTCCGGATCGCTTTCGCTGGAAATCTCCCTGCGAAATACGCTGCGAAAAATGCGCGATCCGCGCTTCCCTGCTCTTGAGTTGGTTCGCGCGCGGCTCGAAGATCTGCAGAAGATGGCGGCGATGAATCATGTAAGCGAAGAAGAGAGAACGCCGGGACGCTGGGTGGATCTTGCGCAGGTTCTGCTGGATCAGGCCGGCTGGCGCGGGGCGCAGCGAAGAGACGAGATCGACTTTCAGGCTCGGGCCCGCTGGGAGCGGCTGCTGGACGATGTCGCGCTGCTTGATTTCGATGGAAGCCGCATGCGGTACCGCAAGTTTATCGACACTCTCGAAACGCAGGCGAATGAAGCGATCTTTGCATCCGAGTCGCATGGCGCTCCCGTGCAGGTGATGGGCGCGCTCGAAGCCTCGGGCCAGCAGTTCGATGCGGTGTGGTTCCTCGGAGCCGATGACCAGGCATGGCCGGCGCGCGGACGGCTGCATCCGCTTTTGCCGAATGAGGTGCAGCGGCGATCCGGCATGCCGCACGTGACGGCCGAAGACGATTGGAATCTGGCCAGCGTCGTAACCAAGCGCATCGCGGCAAGCGCTCCGTCGGTGGTCATCAGCCACGCCGAACGGGATAAGGATGGCGAGCTGCGGCTATCTCCGTTGATTGCGGAAGTAGCGCCGGACCATCGCCGAGAGCGTTCGTCGGAGCTGCGCGCTGAGCTGGGTATTGAGGCCCTCACACATGAGGCGACGAAGCTGCAGGAGGTAAATGACGCCTCGGGAACCATCGCCTGGCCGCGCGAAGAGTGCGCGGGCGGATATTCCGTGATCAGGGACCAGGCGGCTTGCCCGTTTCGGGCCTTTGCGGCCAGGCGGCTGAATGCCGAGGAACTTAATCGAAGCGACTGGGGCTTGTCGGCCGCGCAACGCGGACTGCTGCTGCATAAGGTGATGGAGCAGTTGTGGATTCCGGAGAGCGGGCCGCTGCACACGCTTGCCGACCTGCGCGTGACGATCGATGAGGGCCGGCTTCGAGCAACAGTCGAAGATGTAATTGCCAGGGTCTTTGCTCCGGCCATCAAGGAGAATGGCGGCGACCCCTGGATGCAGGCATATCTCACGAGTGAGCAGCGGAGGCTGCTGACGCGCATCGAAGAATGGCTCCTTATCGAGGCGAAGCGCGTGCCCTTTACGGTGGAGGCGACCGAGAGGGCACTCGACGACGTGAGCGTGGGCGGCCTGAAGCTGCGGCTGCGGGCTGACCGGGTCGATCGCGTGGCCGACGATCAGAGACTCCTCCTCGATTACAAAACGGGAAAGGTGTCTACCAAGGACTGGCAGGGCATGCGGCCGAATGAGCCGCAGCTTCCTCTTTACGCCATCTTTGGCAACGTGGAAGATGTTGGCGGCGTGGCATTCGCACGAATCAACGTAGAGAAAACGGACTTTGAAGGCTGCGTCAGCGATGCGCGTGCGCAGTTGTTTGCCAATGTGACCGCCAGTTCGAAGCTGGTGAAGAATCCTTACGACAAGGCTATGGGCCACGGGTGGACGGCCGCGCTGCTGAACCTGGCCGAGGATTTTTTGCACGGCGAAGCGCAGGTCGATCCAAAGGATGGCACGAAAACCTGCAGGTTTTGCGCGCTGCCGGGGCTGTGCCGCGTGGCCGAGTCGCGAGAGGCTTCGACCGAAGACGAGGCGGAGCCGGGTGAAGACGATGAGTGAAACCGCGGTTCCTTTGTACGGTGTGGGCGAGAACGATCTCGACCAGCGCGCGCTTGCGCTCGATCTGTCGCAGACGTTTATCGTGCGCGCCCCGGCAGGATCGGGCAAAACTGATTTATTGACGCGGCGATTTCTGAAGCTGCTCGCCGCCGTGGATGAGCCGGAAGAGATTCTGGCGATCACGTTTACGCGCGCCGCGACGGCGGAGATGCGCTCTCGCGTGCTGCAGCATCTGGAAGAAGCGCAGACAACAGACCCGGCGCCCGATGAAGACGAGCGGGTCAAGCTGGCGCGCGCGGCGCTGGCCCACTCCGAAGCGCGAGGCTGGAGAATTCTGGAGCAGTCGCAGCGGCTGAATATTGAGACGATCGATTCGTTATGTCTGCGCATCGCGCACGGCCAGCCGCTGCTCTCGCGGATGGGCGGAAGGCTCAGCCCAGTAGAACGAGCGGACCTGATGTACGCGCAGGCGGCGCGGCAGACGCTGGGGCAGCTCGGCGGTAAGGATGCGGCGCTCAACAATGCGCTCATGCACCTGCTGGCGATGCGCGACAACAACCTGCCGGATTGCCAGAAGCTGATTGCCGAGATGTTGGCCCAGCGCGATCAATGGATACGAGCGTTTCCGCTGACCGGAGATCTCGACGAGGCTAAATGGGACAAGGTGCGTTCGAATCTGGAGGCTCCTTTCCGTCGCAAGGTAAAGCGGGCGCTGGGAGAGGTTTACGATCTGCTCGCTTCCGAGCCAACAGCTGCGAATGAACTGGTGGAGTTGGCAGATTATGCAGCGGGAAATTGCGCAAAGTTCGGACTGCTGTCGGGGTTGGAGGCGCTGCCTGCGCCCGAGAAGCTGGCGGTTGAGCACTGGGACTGCGTTGCGGATTTACTGCTGACGCAAAGCGGCGAATGGCGTTCGTCGCTGACGAAGACGATCGGATTTCCGACGGGAGGAGCTCGGGAAAAACAACAGAAGGCTCGAATGCAGTCGCTGCTGGCTCGGCTTCAGGAGATTCAAGGGCTGCGCGAAGGCCTCGAAGGGCTGGTGAAGCTTCCGCGGCTGCGCTACGACGACGATCAGTGGACGACGCTCCGGCATCTTTTCATGACGCTACGGCGCGCGGTCGCCGAGCTGAACGTGATCTTTGCGGAGAGGAATGTCGTCGATTTCACTCAACTGGGAATTGCGGCGCGGCGGGTGCTGGGTGGTGCAGAGGACAACCCGGATCTGCTGCTGGCCCTGAGTGGGGGTCTGCGGCATCTGCTGGTGGATGAGTTTCAGGACACGTCACGCAGCCAGTTCGAGCTGGTCCGGTTGCTGGTGCGCGCGTGGGATGAAGGCGACGGACGGACGTGCTTCCTAGTTGGCGATCCCATGCAGTCAATCTACATGTTTCGACAGGCGGAGGTGGAGCTGTTCCGACATGTGGAGCGGCGTGGGATTTCGTCGAATGAGTCGACGATTGCGTGCCAACTGGTTCAGCTATCCACCAATTTTCGATCGCACGCCGGGCTGACGGAGGAGTGGAACAGGATTTTCGATGCTGTCTTCGGCGGGAACGCGGCGGTTCCCTTTTTTCCGTCGTATGCATCGGAGCCGGCACTGCTGGCGGACGCGCTGCGCATTTATCCGCAGGTCATCTATCCGATAAACGGGAGCTCCGCGTCGCTCGACGAAAAGGACGCCGCGCAAGAAAACGAGGCGCAACAGGTACTGAAGATTGTTGAGCGGCATCGGCCGGAGATTGCACAGGCGCAAGCGGCAGGCACGGAGTTTCGCGTGGCCGTACTCGTGCGGGCGCGGCAGCATCTGGTGAAAATTGTGCGGATGCTTCGCGAGCGCGGGATTCCCTTTCGCGCGGTTGAACTGGAGACACTGGCCGAACGGCAGGAGTTGCTGGACCTGCTGTCGCTGACGCGGGCGCTGCTGCATCCCATGGATCGCGTGGCGTGGCTCTCCGTGCTGCGCGCGCCGTGGTGCGGGTTGACGCTGCG
>JABCZC010000082.1 GCA_013289875.1 Acidobacteriota bacterium
GCACAAACTATGAGGCCGGGTTCGGTCTGACGCCATTTGAAGATCGCGGGTCGGGTTATCATTTCGCGATTCTTTCACGTCACCAGCCAGCAGCTCTGAAAGTTGCGACACATCCCGTCAGTTTAGGGACGTTACTGGATCAAGCGGCTTTTCGCGTTTTCGCAACCTCTAGCTCGGCAATCAGGTGCAGCACGAAATCCCTAAGTTTAACCAAGGCCGGATCATCTGGCGATAGGTCTGCGGACTGTTCCACTCGGGCGAGCGTCGAGCGCAGGATTTCAACAAGGAGGGGGATGCCTCTACCATGTGTGCCTTGGATGCCGCGATAAAGGGCCTTGGACGACCTATCTTTTGGTCATCCATTCACTCGGAGGAAACGACCGCGCAGGAAGCCGCAGAATGACACAAATCGAGTATGCCTCATCGGATCCACTCGGCATCGCTGCAGTGGATCTCATTAGAGCGTTGGCGCAATCCCACAAAGAAGCATTGGAGCCCAATTCTAAGCGTCGAGCACGACCGAAACCTTGAGGGGGGCTTAGACCTTTGTTCCCGAACACGACGCGGACTTAATCGATTCGGGGGGCGCTGCCAGTGCGCAAGGATGGGCCGTTAGCGCTCCTTCAGGAGTCGAAGCTTCGCAGGTATCATTCGCGCACATCGAGTCAAAAGCGCGGACCCAAAACTTGGGTCCAATTTGGGTCCAATCACTGCCAAATACCATGCAAAAAGAGGGAACGACACGCAGAACCAACCTAAATGAAACAACAAGTTAGCAAATCAGTTGTTGGTTCGGGACCAGGGGGTCGGAGGTTCGAATCCTCTCTCCCCGACCATTCATTAGCCCAAAGACATCAGTTTGCAGCAATCAAGAGCCGCCCTATTTCACTATGCGGCTCGTGGTTCTTCATTTCCGTTGTGCTAACGGTTTCTCGTGTCAGTCGCGCCGCACGGTGTGGCACGCGCACGGCGCGTCGCTGGGAGGAGGCGGTGCTAAACTGCCGTTGTCAGATAGGCATCAAGAAGGAATGCTGACCCTTAATTGAGAGTTTTATACGTCTTAAGGACACTACATCCAGCATGGGGCGGCCCGGTAGAAGGCGTTCGGCGCATGTCGCAGGCGTTGATCGCTCTTACTAATGGAGCCACGTCCGTCGAGATAGCTTGTTCGGATCCACGAAATGCGAACTGGCATGGGGACTGGCATTCTCCGGTACACGTTCTCGGGGCTGGTAAGCTAGGCATCTATGGCTACAACCCAGCGCTCGCCCGATGGCTAAACGCAGAAGTGAAACGCTTCGATGTGGTCGTGATATCGGGTATCTGGATGTATCACTCGTTTGCTCTCCGCGCTGCGGCGGCGAAGGCCGGGGTTCCTTACCTGATCTATGTACATGGCGCGCTCGATCCATGGTTTAAGAAGTATTATCCTGCGAAGCATCTTAAAAAGGCAGTCTACTGGAACCTGATCGAAGGTCGGGTGTTTCGGGATGCCGCCGCAGTAATTTTCACAACTGAAGAAGAGCGGATCCTGGCGCGGAATGCTTTTCATCCCTACCACTGTGAGGAGAAGGTCATCGCTTACGGGACGGCCCGGCCGCCTCAAGTTGTCGACGGAAAGCTGGAGCGGCATTTCCGCCGGTGGTTGCCTGAGCTCAGGAATGATCCCTACCTCTTGTATCTTGGTCGTATACACGAAAAGAAGGGCATAGATCTTGTTATCAAGGCATTTGCGGAGGAACGGCTTCTGGCGAAAACGCATTTAGTCATTGCGGGTCCGGGCGAGTCAACCACAGCTACAGCGTTGCGGGAATTGGCAAATAGATCGCCGGTCAGAGAGCGAATTCATTGGACAGGACCTATTTACTCCGAACTAAAATGGGGCGCGATACGGGGCGCAGATGCGCTTGTGCTGTCATCACATTGTGAAAATTTCGGAATATCGGTTGCCGAAGCATTGGGATGCGGTATACCGGTCTTGATTTCCAACAAGGTTAATATCTGGCGGGAGGTCGAATCGAACGGTGCGGGCATCGTTGACGACGACGATCCTCCGGGGACGGCCCGCCTTCTCAAGAACTGGGCCAGTTTGCCGGTCGAAAGAAGGGCTGCGATGCGCGCAGCCGCTTCCCGGTGCTTCGAGAAACACTTTTTGATTCAGCGCGGGGCAGAGCAATTGCATTGCACCCTGACCGACGCGATTCACGCCGCTCGGAAGCGATCGTAAAGCAACGGTGGCCAAACCAGGATTTAATACTGGTTGCCGGAACTTCCCCGTAGCATAATGATTCATCAGTCGGCTTGGTCACTTTGTCGAATCGCGCTTAAAGTTGCAGAGGAGCGGCACGATGCGAAACCAATCTACAAGTCTCGAACTGATCACCGGCAGGGGGTTAAGCAGGGTCAGCGGCAGGATCCCGAGATATCTGGCTAAGCTACGCAGGAACCCCGGCTGGCTGCCGATGTATGTTCTGGCGCGCTTGATGCCTGTGTGAAAGGCACATTGGCTGGCTGCGAAGGCTGCCTCTTCATCCTCTCAGCAGCCCACGATGTTTGCCGATGTAACGTGCGAATCTGCAGTCGAGGCGTTGCGTCGCGATGGGTTGTTCAGTGGTATCAATCTCCCGAAGCAGATTTGCTCAGAGATCGCCGGCTTCGCTGCGTGCAATTCCTGCTGTGTGGGCGCGAACCGCAAGTTGGAATTCATGCCCGATGAACATGAGGCGGCCGAGCAACGCTTCAATCAGGCCATCCTGAACGGCAATTACTTCGAAAAGGTGCTGGAATGCGATCCAGTGCTCGCTGTCCAGCGGGATCCGCTTTTACAGGCCATCGCCGCGCATTACCTCGGCGGCCACGCGCGATTGAGCAGCACCCGCATCTGGTGGACTTTTCCCACCAAGCGTGCCTCCGAAGCCCAGAAACGCCTGGCTTCGCAGGATGAGTATCACTTCGATCTTCTCGACTGGAGAATGCTGAAATTCTTCTTCCATCTGAAGCCAGTGGATGAAGGTACGGGACCCCACGTGTATGTCCGCGGAAGCCACAGGCGCCGCGCGCTCCGTCATCAGTTCACTCCGTTTATCGGGCATCCGGTTGATGACGTTCTGAAAGTGTACGGTGCGGACAAAGCTGTGACTCTTCTCGGTAATGCCGGGTTTGGCTTCGTGGAAGACCCATTCGGCTTCCATAGGGCGTCGGTTGCCGAACGCACTCCCCGTCTCATGATGGAGATTGCGTTCGGTGTGTCGCCAGGTTTCGCATGATAGCTGCTGCGATAGATTTTGTTGGATAGGCAAATTGAAGTCTTACTCTGAGCTGGGATATTCCGACTAAACCTATGCGCTTTCTCGTTCACGACTTCGCAGGCTACCCATTTCCGATCCAATTGAGCCGCGAGTTGGCTAATCGTGGTCATGAAGTCACGCACGCTTATGCAATTGGCTTACAAGGTCCCAAAGGACGGCTCCAGCCATCAGCATCCGATCCGGAGCAGCTGACAATAAAAGGCATCGGATTTTCTACCAGCTTTCGCAAATACTCGGTTGTCCGTCGGCTTGCCACGCACCGGAGCTATGCACGCGACATGAAATCTCTGATCTCTAACCGACCGTTTGACGCTGTGCTTTCGGGGAACACGCCCATTGATGTACAAGCCGAGTTGTTATGGCACTGCCGGCGAACCGGGATTCGGTTTGTCCATTGGGTACAAGATGTGTACAGCCTTGCCCTCGAATTCTTTCTGCGCGGCCGATTCAGCGATGTTGCCGCGGCGCTGAGCGTTCCATTCCGCATGATAGAGAAGAGAGTGTGCAGATCGAGCGATGCAGTCATTGTTATCTCCCCGGCCTTTCGGGAGTGTCTGTTGCGGTGGGGGGTTGCGGGCTCCAAGGTAACCGTGCTTGAGAACTGGGCGCCTCTCGAAGAGATCGCTTCTTTGCCCCGAGCCAACGCCTGGCCGAGCGGCACGGTCTTGTGGGCAGTACGGTCTTCCTCTATGCGGGGACCCTGGGATTGAAACACCGGCCCGATCTGCTCTATGCGCTCGCACAGTCGCTCGATGCGACGTGTAAAGTTGTTGTGATTTCAGAAGGCATTGGACGCGAGTATCTGGAGAGGCAAACCAAACTTGACAACCTGATGCTGATGGACTTTCAGCCTTACCACGAGATTCCCCAGATGTTCGCCAGCGCCGATGTTCTCCTCGCCACGCTTGATTCGGCTGCAAGCCAATTCGCCGTGCCCTCTAAAATCCTTTCTTATCTTTGTGCGGGCAGGCCTTTGCTTCTGGGTGCCCCTTCCGACAACCTGGCCGCTACGGTCGTTCAACGAAGCCTGGGAGGCATTGTCACCGATCCCAACCGACTCGATGAGTGGACTGGAGCCGCGAAATTGCTTGCTGCAGATCCCGCTCTGCGGGTTTCCCTTGGCTGCTATGCCCGCCAATACGCAGAAGCAAACTTCAAGCTTTCGCCGATGGCCGTTGCGTTCGAAGAAGTTCTCTTGCAGGCTTGCGCCGTGGGCCACATGTCCGGGGCTCTGCAGCTTGGGGATTAGGGGCGAGACTGGAGATAAACCCGGGTTGAGACTGCCGAGACTGTTCGAACGGAGGGCTAATGAAGCGCATTCTGGATTTTGTGACGAGCAGCGCGCTATTGCTCCTCGTTGGTCCCTTCTTAGGTGCGATTGCGATAGCGATCAAACTGACCTCGCGTGGTCCTATATTCTTCGGGCATCGCCGATTCGGCCGCGAGAATCGACCGTTCCAGATGCTGAAGTTCCGTACGATGATGGTCGACGCGGACAAGATCCTGGCCAGCTACCTGGAGACGCATCCAGAAGAGCGGGTCGAGTGGCAGCGCCACCAGAAACTGAGGAACGATCCCCGGATCACTAAGGTAGGGAAATGGTTGCGGCGGTACTCGCTGGATGAGTTGCCACAATTGCTAAATGTTTTCGCTGGACAGATGAGCCTGGTTGGGCCTCGGCCGATTATGGAAGCCGAAATTCTGAGGTATGGTCGCAGCTACGGCCTATACACACGGGTGCTTCCAGGGATCACCGGCCTTTGGCAGGTCTCCGGCCGAAACAACACCACGTACGATCAGCGAATCGGTTTCGACGAGTACTACGTGTGTAACTGGTCGATCTGGCTCGACCTCTACATTTTGATTCGCACCATCAGAATTGTGCTCACAGCAGAGGGCGCATATTAGAAATACGGGCCAAGCATTGGAAGTGTTTGATTTTCGAATAGTTTTCAAAGACAAATAGCCGTTTAAAGATTGTTGACCGTAACGATCGGCGAGTATTTTGCAGGCACAGGAGATCGGTCGCGTATGCCTAGGTTTATTCCATTCATTCTGGATCGTCGCTCCTGGATGTTGGGCGGCATGACCATTCGCAAAGCGCACAATCTTGCCAAGGTTGCATTTGCCTATGCGACGAAATCAGAGAAAGTCCACGCTCTTCCCCCCATTCTGAAAATTGATATTTCCCCTATCTGCGGTCTCCAATGCCCGAGCTGTCTTCATGCGAATCCAGAGGGCAGGAGTTTGCCTCTGCTTGAGGCCCAAAGATTTGGCAAAACACGATCGCATGAGTGTGGAAGATTTCATTCGCATCATCGACCAAGTGAAAGGCCGCATTTTCGCAGTGAGCCTCTTCTATTATGGAGATCCGTATGCTCACCCTCAAGTCGACGAGCTATGTGGTGTAGCCAGAGCAGCGAACCTGAATGTCCACGTTACCACTCATTTCAGCTATAACTTTTCGGATGCACGTATCGAGAAGATTGTTCGCAGTGGACTAACTCATTTGACCGTTGCAGTTGATGGGGCCACTCAGGAAACATACGGAGTGTCCAGGGTAGGGGGCAAGCTCGCTTTGGTCTTGGCAAATCTGCAGCGAGTGGCGAAGTACAGAAGAGGTCATAGGCTGAAATGGCCTTTTATCGAGGTGCAGCATTTGCGGCACGCCCATCATCCTCCAGGAGAAGGCGACCGCGTTCGTAAGATCGTTTCAGAGTTCGGTATCGATCAATTCAGCATCCGTGAGGGTCGCCACCTGACACCATCCCGCGAACTGTGGAATGTCGTGGACTACGACGCGGACCTATACGACATAAATGCTCAACTTAAGCCGAAAGCTCTTCCGCGCTGTCCATTGCCGTTTTTCAATATGCTGATTCGCTATAACGGTGATGTAATCCCCTGCTGCTTTTATAGACAGGGAAGGCAGCACGTCAACCTCGACGGACGCGCCACCTTGGGCAATCTCTTTCAGCAACCGCTTGCAGATATCTGGAACAACGAGAAATATAGGGACAATCGTCGCCTGGTGTCCGATCCGACTTCGGTTGGCAAAGATCCCGAATTAAAAGATTCTTTCTGCTACGGATGCAGGAGAATAACAGATATAACGCAAAGAAGCGGCCGCCCTTGAGGCGCGGTCGTTAACGGAACACCCCATCTTTCTTAGCTGCCATTGGACGCCGTTCGCCCTGAGCCGTCTTCTTCCTCGTCTTCTCGCACTGCCTCCAATAGGATTGCGCCATGGTTAGTCCCAAAGCAGCCGACCACCTGAGGTCAGCCCTGGTTTGTGTCGTGGGTTTTCCCGCTACCGTCATTCACAGAGATACCACCGTACTGGATCGCTGGCTGTGGCTCAGAAAACATCTGAGAACTATTCCCACTGGATCGAAAACCTTGATTGATGTTGGCTGCGGAACAGGAGCGTTTACGATTGGGGCTGCCCGCATGGGTTATTGCTCTCTTGGACTAAGCTGGGATCAGCGTAGTCAGCGCGTCGCCACTGAGCGCGCCGCTTTGTGCCATGCGGATTTGGCGAGGTTCGAGCTCCAGGATGTTCGGAAACTGGAAGAGCGCGTCGATTTTAAGGGTCAATTCGATGTTGCGATCTGTTTGGAGTGTATCGAGCACATCCTTAACGACGCGAAGCTCATGGTCGACATCGCCTCATGCCTCAAGCCGGGGGGAACACTTCTGCTGACGACTCCGAACTTTCACCTTCGTCCTGTAAATCGCGACGATGTCGTAATATCAACCGTTGAAAATGGCCTTCACGTACGCAGGGGATACACTCCACATGATTTGGAGAGGCTTTGCGGCGCAGCTGGCTTCGACATCGAACAGATCGATTACTGCACCGGCCCTATCAGCCAAAAGCTTACAGGGTTATATAGAAATATCCAGAAGCGGGCTTCGTACCCCGTGGCATGGGCCCTGGTGTTGCCCCTCCGCTGGATTCCCCCATTATTCGATGAGCTGGCCACCCGTCTAACAAAATGGCCGGGCTATTCCATAACCCTGGTAGCGCAAAAGAGGTGAGGACCGCGATTTTGGAGTGCCTGCTTCGCGCAGGCCATGGCTTCGCCCATCACCCTGCCCCAGCCGTCCTCGATGGAAGGCAGCAATTCGCAGGCGCTTATAGGGATGCCGCAGCTTCTGAAAAGCCTGGATGAGGTAGGGGATCCCCTTCGTACGGTCACCAACCCTACGAAGAGCACATCGAAGCTCTCATTTTTCGATACCATTCGGTATCGGAGACCGAAGAGATACTCTTCCGATAGGATAGGAGCGCATACGTCTGCGCAGCGGCCTTGTTTACTCACAACCGCTACTGGATCTCCCGGCAGGCTGCCTGATCAGCGGGAGAGAGATGCTGTACCGTCACCGTGATTCTGCCGCTATTTCTGCTGCTCCTTCTGTCCTTGCTGCCAGCCTTGGGAGTGGTGTATCAGGTTCTGGGGAATCGCCGCGACAAGAAAAGATATCCTCCGCCCGGCCGCATGATCGATATCGGTCCCTGCAAGCTTCATCTCAATCAACGCGGCACCGGCAAGCCGGTGGTGCTACTTGAGGCGGGCATCGCGGCAAGCTCCCTCAGCTGGTCACTGATCCAGCCACGTCTGGCGGAGTTTACCAGCGTATGCAGTTATGATCGTGCGGGGCTGGGCTGGAGCGGCTCCCGGCCGAATCAATCATGTCCGCCTACGCTTCAACAAATGATCGATGAGCTGGACGCGCTCCTCCGCAAGGCGGGGCTCGATGCCCCCTTCCTTCTCGTCGGTCACTCTTTCGGCGGTTTGCTCATCAGCGCCTTTGCCCATGCGCATCCGGAGCGTGTGGTCGGATTGGTCCTCGTCGATCCCGTATCGCTCGCTCATTGGAGTAGCGGCACAAGATCAAATGCAGAACAGATCGCGTCCGGCGTAAAGCTTTCCCGACGTGGCGCGGTCCTGGCGCGAGTGGGTTTAGTCCGTGCGGCTTTGAGTATTCTGCACGCGGGTGGCAGCTGGATTCCCAGGCATATAGGGCAGGCCACTGCCCGGCAGGGGAGGGGCCTCATGGAAAGGCTTGTGAGCGAGGTCGCGAAGCTGCCGCACGAAGTTCAATCCACCGTGCGCGCGCATTGGAGCCGCGCCAAAGCATTTCAGGCCATGTCTGAATACCTCGCGGCACTGCCCGCTTCTGCGGCAGCGGCGTCGGAGATGAGGGTGCCTACAGGGATTCCCGTAGCTATCGTCTCTGCCGGCAACGCAACGCCTGAAGAGCTGCTCGAACGGGATGCGTGGGCAGAGCGCAGTGAGCACGGATCTCACACTCAGGTGCCGGGCACGGGACACTGGCTTCAATGGGAGCGGCCGGAGCTAGTCATTGCTGCGGTACGAAAAATGATCGAAGAAACTGGCCAATAGTGGCCGGTCTGTCACTGCTGAAGAGCGACTCGCCACGGCGTATTGCGGTCGTTGGAGCGGTGGTCGTTCCGGAAACTGATTCACAGGCCGGTGCACTCATCGAGTACCTCGACGATTGCACTCACCGGCAACAACGCAGATGGATACTCGAGGTCCGCGAGCATGACCTGCAGGCGTCATGGAACAATTCGTTGGATTGCTCGCCCGGTACTGGAGCTCTTGTCTGCCGGACGCGAGTAGCGCCGCTGGAGCAGCAGGTTCGCCTTGGTGCGCACCACGAAGAACGCCGCGCTGAGCGTAGAATTCTGATGTTTTGGAACAGAGGCGAAAGGTGCGTCGATATCACCACATTGGAATTCCTACCACCCAATCAAGGCCGGGAGAGCGCCACATCAAGCATCTAAAGATCTTTATTGTCGGACACGAAAACAGCGAGTACGGCGTGGAATGGATGCGCTTCGAAGCGGACGCGCCTATTCCCGACTTGGTCAGGCAAGTGCCGCATGTTGCTTTTGAGGTGAGTGACCTTGCCTCCGAACTGGTAGGCCGAGAAATTCTGATTGCGCCGAACAGCCCATCCCATGGCGTGCGCATCGCGTTTATCGTCGAAAACGGTGCACCCATCGAGTTGATGGAGTTCACCGACCCCAACCATCCGGATCGGCGCTAAGACACGGCTTGGCGCTAAGGCATTAGGAGTCAAATCGGTAAGCTTGCCGATAATCAACACCCAACGACTGTCGTGGCCTCGAGGTCATTGGCTGACCTGCTCGATCGCCTCCTGCACGAGGCGCTGGTAGAGAGCGAGATATTGCAGCTCAATTCGTTCATCATTGCCGTGCACTCCCTCGTTCTCCGCAAACGTGCGGGGTATGCGGATACCGTAGGCGTCGACCCCCTTCGCGCGAAGAAACGCCGAGTCCGTGGCGCCTGTGCTCATCGTGGGTATGGTGATGGCGCCCGGCAGAAGCTTTTGCTGCGAGGCCTCCAATGCGGCAAACATGGCGGTATGCAGAGAGCTGGAGGGCGCCGCGGGCATGTTATTGGTCAGATCCGGCGGCACGATCGTCACTGAAGGGTCGTCGATGATCTTTGCCATCTGCGCGTAGAAAGCCGCAATGTTCTCATCCGGCAACGCACGGATGTCGATCTGTGCCTCGGCTTCAGCCGGGATCACGTTTGACTTGAACCCGCCTTTCAGAACAGTCGGAACCACCGTGGTGTGCAGCATGGAATAGAACAGCGGCCATTTTTCATGAAGGATTCGCTCGGTGGCGGGATCTTCGAGGCTGCGGAAGAGCGCAGCCTGATCCGGCGGCGCAATGCTCGCCAGCCGTGAGAAGAACTCGCGCGTGGTGTCGTTCAGACGCGTTGGGGTCTCCCAGGTGCCGAGTCGTGTCACGGCCTGCGCCAGATGGGTGATGGGGTTATCGAGCACGGGAATGGATGCATGACCGCTCTGGCCTGTCGCCACGAGGCGCACGCCGCGGGGCAGCTTTTCTCCTGTCGCCACGCCGAAGTAAGCGATCCTGCCGTCTTTGACCTCCGCGGAGCCGCCCTCATTGAGGGCAAACTCGCAGGCAATTTTGTCCCAGTAGCGATCGACGATGGTGTGCATTCCGGCAGTCGAGTCGGTTTCTTCGCTGGCCTCTGCGAGGAAGATGACGTCGCGGGAGAGCCGCCGCCCGCTGCGATGCAGTTGCAGCATGGTTTCGATATGTGCGGCGAGGGGACCTTTATCGTCGGAGGCTCCGCGGCCGTAGAGTGTCCCGCTTTTGATCTCAGCCGCGAAGGGGTCGACGGTCCAGTGAGCGCGGTCAACCGGGACAACGTCCTCGTGCGCAAGCAGCAGCAGGGGCTGTTTTGCACCGGTTCCTCTGAGCCGCGCGACGATGCTGGCGCGCCCCGGGACAGGCTCGAGGATCTCGCAGGGAATGCCTTCTCGCCTGAATATGGCAGCGATATAGAGAGCCACCTTCGACTCGTTGCCGGGCGGGTCCTGCGTGTCGATGCGGACGAGATCCCTGAGAAAAGTGGCGGTTTCCTGAGCGGCCTGGTCCGGCGGAAGCACGGACGATGGTTGGGCAGAACGCAGCGAAGCGGGTGCGACGAGACAAAGGGTTATCAGTGCGATGCGCAACTTCATCAGCGTCTTACGCTCCAGCGTATCAATGTTCGGCTTCTCAACTCCGAGTATAGAGGCACGCACGAGAGAGTTGGTTCAGCAGAGGCATCATCCGACGCGCAGGATACTTGGGAACATGGAGGGCTTATCTAGGTGGTCCACCATTCGGTTAGCGTACGGAGTTCTGGTTCAATGGTGGCAGCAATTTCGGGAACAGAGGAGCTTTGGCAAAGAAGGATTTCCACGGTCGCGGTGAGAGCGGCGAGAAGCGAGTCTCTGTCGAGCGAGCGGACTAAAGCAGCAGGCACTCGATCGCGGATGCCCAGCGGGAGTTGGTCGAAGCCGCGACCATGTGAGGGTGAGAGGTCGCGCTGAAGGCATGCGAGATTGAGGGCATAGTCGCGGGCTGAACTGACCCAATATTCGGCTTGAAGCAGTCGCCCGCGCTCAATACAAAGCCGAGCACGGAGCAAGTGATGAACGGCGTAGCCGAAGAGGTCTTCGGCTCGGGGCAGCGGGGAAAACGGTTTTTGGACGGCCTCTCCAAAGAGCAGCTTGAATTGAGGGCCGATTGCACCAAATTCGTGGGCTGGAGTGAAGGAAAGGTCCAACTGAAGACAACCAGGGAGAAGGAAGACACGGTAGATGGATTGACCTACAAGGAGGTCAAAGAGCTTGATGGCGGAGAATGTTCCAGCTAACTTGGTGGTCCACTCTTCGAGAACCTGAGAGACAGAACTGCCAGCAGCGACCGCGAAGATCAAATCGAGGTCGGACCAACGATCGCCAGGACCGGTGGCCATGGAGCCGACGACCGCGCCGCCAACAATGCGTTGGTCGGCAGTCGCCCACTCGATCACCCGAGCAGAGACGCGATCCCGGTAAACCGGAGAGAAGGGCTGCGCTGAGTTCATGACAGAAGATCATAGTGGGAAGACCGGGATTAGCGAGAGCCACTCTTGCGAGGAATTCACGGGGAATCCCACCAGCAAGTGATATCTGCAAAATCCGAGGCCGCCGTAACTTCCTGCCGAGGTTCGCTTCTGGCCTGCGAAGAGAACTGTAGCGTACATTGTCCTTGCGCACAACGGTCCTGCTCAGGTGCAGTTCGTCAGCGGATCGGATTCTCTGACGGCCGCCGGTCCTGAAATCGCGCAGGGCAGGAAAGATTCAACGCGTCGATGCGGCGAGACGCTTCACCTGAATTTCGATGTAGATGTTGATGAGCGAGAGGGCCGCAGGTGTGATGCCGGGGATGCGGCTGGCTTGTCCGATCGTGGAAGGGCGGACGCGCGTGAGCTTCTCCTGTATTTCGCGGGAGAGCCCGCTGACGGTGGAGTAATTGAAAGAAGCGGGAATGATGCGGTCTTCGGCGCGCTTCAGCTTTTCAATCGACTTCTTCTGCTGGTCGAGATAGCCGGAGTATTTGATTTCGGTTTCGACAGACTTGAGTTCGTTGCGCTGCGCGGAACGAATCGGCTCTGGGTTAAGCCACTGCACAAAAAGAGTCTGGTCCTCCAGCCTGGCCAGCTCTTCGCGTAGAGCGGGCCACAGCGCTTCGATGGTGACCTCGGGGCGCTTGAGGATCTGCGCATAGGTCTGTCCGGCAACGTTGCCGAGAGCCGCGCCCGGAAACAGCTCCTCGATACGCCCAGGATTCGCCTTGCGCGTGGCCAGCAGCTTTTCGAGCGCGACGGCGCGCGCCTGCTTGGCTTCGTAATCGCTCCAGGCCTCATCACCGATGAGGCCGAGGCGGCGACCGTGCGGTGTGAGCCGGCGATCGGCGTTGTCGATGCGCAGATGCAGGCGGAACTCAGCGCGTGAAGTGAACATGCGGTAAGGCTCGTTCGTCCCCTTGCTGATGAGGTCGTCGATCAGGATGCCAGTGTAGGCTTCGCTGCGGTCGAGGTTGAATGGTGCGCAGCCCTGCACGGCTAGCGCGGCATTGATGCCGGCCATGATTCCCTGGCACGCGGCTTCTTCGTATCCCGAGGTACCGTTGATCTGGCCTGCGAGATAGAGCCCGGTGAACTTCTTGACGCGCAGGGAGCGGTCGAGCTCGGTGGGGTCGATAGCGTCGTACTCGATGGCGTAGCCGGGCCGGAGCATCTCGGCATTCTCAAGGCCAGGTATGGAGCGGACAATCTCCGCCTGCACTTCCATGGGCAGCGAAGTGGACATGCCGTTCACATACACCTCATGGGTGTTCAGACCCTCGGGCTCGAGGAAGAACTGGTGCTGCTCCTTGTCGGGAAACTTGACGACCTTGTCTTCGATCGACGGGCAGTAGCGCGGACCGATGGCCTGGATCTGCCCGGTGTACATGGGCGAGCGCAAGACGTTTTCGCGGATGATCCGGAGCGTCTCCGGCGTAGTGGTGGCGATGTGGCAGGAAATCTGCCGCTGCGGAATTTCGCGCGTGCGGAAGCTGAAAGGCGTTGGGTCGGTGTCGCCGGGCTGTTCTTCGAACTTGCTCCAGTCGATCGTGCGTCCATCGAGGCGCGGAGGGGTTCCGGTCTTGAGCCGGCAGCCGCGCAGGCCGAGGCGCTTGAGGGCTTCGCCGAGCAGGATGGCCGGCGGCTCACCGCTGCGTCCAGCTGGATAATGTTCTTCTCCGCAGTGGATGAGGCCGTTGAGGAAGGTTCCAGTGGTGATGACTGTGGCGAGGGCGAGTACGGTGCGTCCGTCGCGGAGCTTGACGCCGGTGATACGCGAACGAGTTTCGTCTGAGATAACGTCCACGACTTCGGCCTGCTTGATGTAGAGATTGGGCTGCGACTCGAGGACTTCGCGCATTTTAATGCGGTACTGCTGCTTGTCGCATTGCGCGCGAGGAGACCACACGGCGGGGCCGCGCGAAGTGTTGAGCAGGCGGAACTGGATGCCGACGGCGTCGGCGACTTCGCCCATGATGCCGCCGAGGGCATCGACTTCGCGCACAAGATGGCCCTTGGCGATGCCGCCGATGGCCGGATTGCAGGACATCTGCGCGATGAGATCGAGGTTCAGTGTGAAGAGGGCGGTGCGCAGGCCCATGCGCGCGGAAGCCACGGCGGCTTCGCAGCCGGCATGTCCGGCTCCGACGACGACGACATCATATTGTTCCGTGAAGGGCATGGGCGCAAGCTTTATTGTAACGAGTCTTTGTGACCTTCCCCGGAATTCTCATCCACTCCACGCCCGACATCGTCCGCGCCCGATACGATGGCACAGCAAGCGGCTGCCTGCCATCGAAGTCCCGCGCTGATTTACTGCTGCGGTTCTATGGGAGTCAGTTCAAACTGATGTGGTTTGATCCTCAAGTTTTCACGAGCCTGCCGCGTATAATCCTGCTCACCCTCGGCAAGCGCTTTGCTGGCACATTCTTTGTCCTTGGCTGACGTTTCTACACGCAGGAAGAACTCAGCTTGTTCGAGCTTTGACCGATTATCCAGCGCCCCACTGAGGGCCCTTGCCTGGTTGAGCATGGGAGTATCCATCAAGGCAAGATTAATTCCAACCGCAAGAAGCTCGGACGAGAAGGGCCCAAGAGTCTTAGTATGATCGATCGTAAGATTGTACTTTCCCGGCCTGAGTCCGTTCACACGCAGCAATTCCTGGTCGAGTGATGCCAGGTCCGTCAGCCGCAGGACCATCAGCATCAGCGTGTCGTTCAGGTCCAGAGGCAATGGGAGTGCGTCGTCTATTTGTTCCCACTTTAGCGTTGAAGCTTTTCCGGAGAGTCCCGTCACCGAGGCGCGCTGGACCGATTTGATTGTCGCCGATAAGGCATTCAAGTCCACTGCGCTCACGATCGGGTCTACGTGCCACGCTTTCATCACCGTCGCAGCAGTGACCCAGTGTGCAGCATCGCCGGGGTGAATGCGATCCCGTATCAGGAGCGACGCAAGCTTCGGCTCGGCCGCGACTGCAGACACCAGGAGCTGTTTTATGGGTGTCGCAGTGTCGATCACCTCAAGGCTTTCACGCGCGGCGATGCCGCCCGTGCTCTTCGCGATTCGCTCCGTCGTGTCCATGTAGCCTGCAAACTCAGTGCCATGCGTCACCTCGTCGTAAGGGGAGTTTTCCAGCAAAGTAATCCGCGCTTGCGGCGCTGCAACGCGCAGCAGCTTGATCAGCTGCGAATAGCCCGAGATAAATGGCGGCAGTACGTCGGGACTGAAAGAGGTATAACCGCCCTCGTTCATGCCCAGCATCACCGTCAGCACGGTAGGGCTGAAAGGCGCGACATCGCGCGTTACCCGAGTGGCCGCGTCACCGGCGTATCCACCCGTCACTCGGTCTCCAGGAACTCCTGCGTTGTGAAACGAAACATTTAGCGCCGGATACCGCGTGTCGACGAAAGACTCGATGTCCTGCGTATAAAGGCGCTGAGCGGTTATGCTGTCGCCATAGAATGTGACGCGATCGCCGTCATGCAGGTAAAAACTCTGCGCCCTGACGGTTGCGACAGCGGCGCAGGGCGCAAGGGCCAAAAGGGCCACCAATCGAAAGCCGGAAAACATGAGTTGCTCCTTTAAGCAAAGAGGAATCGCTTTCGAGGTGAGACCAAGGATTTGCCTTCGGAGGCGGGTTCGGCCGCTTTGCGATACACATCAGAGAACATATAAAAATGAGGATATGCTTTCGTCGCCAGACGCTTCAAATGTGGGTATGAGCCGTGTATAGCGAGCAGGTCCGCGCCCATTACGCGCATCCGCGGAACGTGGGGAGCGTGGCTGAGCCTTCCGGCAAGGCAATCGTAAAGAGCGCGCTCGATAGCGACACGGTGCTGGTTTCTCTGCGCATCGAGAACGACCTTATCCAGGAAGTGAAATTCAAGTGCATGGGATGCGCTGTCGCCATCGCTTGTTCATCGATGGCCACCGAGATGGTGCTGGGCAAACCAGTGGACGAGGCTTACCAGATCACCGAGCAGGCCGTGGCCGAAGCATTGGGCGGTATTCCCGAATACAAGATGCGGTGCAGCAATCTCGCCCCGGCCGCCATTCGGAATGCGATTGACGACTGGCGACGGCGCGTGGCCGGGCATCCGGGCGAGAAAGCCGATGCAGCGACAAACCTGCCAGGAGCTTTCCCGAAAAAGGTTGAAAGCGCGTAAATCGGTTTCGGGGGCGGCTTCAGATAAAAGCTACTTCGAGCTAGTCACTAAGTTTGGAGAAGCGATGCTGCTTGCCTGGGAGTTCTTCCTCCACTCGGCAACTTTAGCCGGTTTGCCCCATGCCTGATAAAGTTCGACAAGCCAGTTGCGGGCAAGGTCCAGGTTGTACCAGTCCGGAACTGCGATCCGGTCTTTCCGTGCCACCATTCCTCCATAACCTTCAAGTAGCAGGGGTTCGGCTTCGGCATATTTCTTCTGTCCAGCCAGGGACGCTCCCAACAAGCTCTCGGCCCGACCTCGTTGCCAATCATCCGGCTGTTTTTTTTGATTGAACTCCAGAGCCTCGCGCGAGAGGGGCTCAGCCTCGGCGAATTTCTTCTGTGATAGATAGGCCAGTGCCAAGTCTTCCGCCGATGACATCGCATCCGGATCATCCGAACCCAGGGCATGGCGTCTTCCCGCCAGCGCCTGCGCCGCATACGTCTCGGCCTTGGCATACTGGCTCTCCCGTTGGTACATGGAAGCGATCATCGCAAGAGTGCTAAGAGTGCCGGGATGCTCGGGACCCAGCACAAGCCGGCGGATTTCCAGAGTCTGGTTAAACAGTTGCTCTGCCTGCACGGACATGCCCTGTGCTGCGTAAGTGGCCGCTAGGTCTGTCATCGAATCCAGAGTATTCGAATGCTCGGGACCCAACACGCGTCGCTGCATCTCCAGCGTCTGGCCGTAGAGTGTCTCTGCCAGCACGTACTTGCCTTGCGCCAAGTAGACGCCTGCCAGGTTTGACATGGACATGAGGGTGTCAAAATGCTCGGGACCCAGTATGCGACGCCGGATCTCCAGAGCCTGGCTGTTGAGCGCTGCGGACTGCGCATACTTACCCTGGGCTGAGTAGACGATTGCCAAACTATGCATGGACATGAGCGTGTCTGGATGATCCGGACCCAGCACGCGGCGCTGGATCTCCAGAGTCCGGTTGTCGAGTGCCTCGGCCTGTGCGTACTTGCCCTCCTCGTCGTAGACGACTGCGAGATTTGTCATGGACATCAAAGTCTTGGGATGCTCGGGGCCCAATACACGGCGCAGGATCTGCAGGGCCTGGATGTAGAGCGCCTCTGCCTGTGCGTACTTGCCCTGATCGTCGTAGACGATTGCCAGGTTGTTCATGGAAGCCAAAGCGTCGGGGTGCTCGGGACCCAGCACGCGGCGCCGAATTTCCAGGTTCTGGGTATGGAGCGCCTCTGCCTGCGGATATTTGGCCTCCGCCCAATAGACATTCGCCAGGTAGTTCCTTGACGACAAGGTGTCGAGATCCTCTGGTCCCAATACGCCGCGCTGGATATCCAGAGTATTGTTCAGAATTGACTCCGCCTCAGGATTCTTGCCCTGAAGGTAGGCACAATATCCAACGCGGTTCATCGTTCTTAGAGTCTCCGGATTCTTCGGCCCCAACACGCGGCGCTGCAAATCCAGCGCGCGCTCCAGCTGTGTTCGTGCCTCGGCATACAGCCCGAGGTCCAGATATGTCTGCCCGATCGTGTCCCGAATGGCGGCCTCCACCTCAGGCTGCTTGTCGAATCTTCCCGTGATCCGGGCCGCTGAACGGTCTAAAGCCGTTCGCACTTTTAGATCGGGATCGGGTTTGGTGTCTGGTCCTGCCTGGTTAGCCGCGCTTGCCTGCGCCAGGAGATCTTTTTGCAGGAAATCGCTGATCGCCCGGGAAGTTGCCGCTTCCGCATTCGCTCGCGCCGCTTCTCGCGCGCTGACTATGATGCCCGCGGTCAACACGACAAAGACCGCTGCAACTCCAAAACCAGCGGTTTGTGGCGCCGCGCAAGTTTTTGTAAGTGATAAATGGTGCTCGCTGGACGCGCCATAATCGGCTCGTCGTGAAGATAACGCCGGATATCGGCCGCCAGTTCCGCGGCCGACGAATATCGCCGCGTCTTATCTTTCTCGAGGGCCTTGCATACGATGGTTTCAATGTCACCACGGTATCCGCGATTGATGGTGCTTAGCGCGGTTGGCTCCTCTTCTCGAATCGTTTGTACGGCTTCGTGCAACTTGCGGCTTATTTTGTAGGGCGGCCGTCCCGCGAGGAGTTCGTACAAAATTACTCCTAACGCATAAACATCGCTTCGCGTATCCAGTTCCATCGGATCTGCGAGCACCTGTTCAGGACTCATGTATGCGAGGGTTCCCACGAGTTGTCCCAGGTCGGTCTGATTCGTCACGTGGGCATCGCTGTCGGTCGCTCGCGCCACACCGAAGTCGAGAATCTTGGGCTGTCCGGTCTCATCCACGAGGATATTGCCCGGTTTGAGGTCGCGATGGATAATGCCGCGCTGATGGGCGTGTTGAACTGCCTCGCAGACTCTGGCCATTAATTCGAGCCGTTCGCGTGTGCTCAGCCGGTGTACCTCGGCATACTGGAGCAGCGGCTGGCCATCGATGAACTCCATGGCGAAATATGGTTGCGGTCCAAATCCGGTTTCCGCACTGCCGGCTTCGTATATCTGGGCAATGCCGGGATGTTGCAGCCGTCCAAGCGCCAAAGATTCGTGCTCGAAACGCCGGATCGATCTGGGATCTGCCAAACCAGGTTTGATAACTTTGAGGGCCACCCTGCGCCGGGGCTGTTCCTGTTCAGCCTCGTACACGACACCCATGCCTCCTTCGCCAAGCAGACGGAGAACGCGATATCGACCAATTGTGGAGGGTAAAGCAGCCGTGGCTTCTGGCTCTGATACGGGGATACTCATATTAACGGCTGCCGCGTGGCCCTGTGTATCCACGCTGGGGCCCTGATCCTCGGCGACTTGCGCCCAAAGCCTGTCCACCTGTTGTCGCATATCTGAATTCGAGAGGTTCGCGTTGGTGCAGGCTAGCAGCGATTCGACCTCTCGAAGGAGATCGGGGTCATCTCTACAGGCTTGCTGAAGCCATGCGGGGCGCTCGGCACGGTCGCGCTCGCGTGCGCCTTGATAGACCGATTCAATTTCCGCCCAGCGATGGGGATCCATCCGGTTCCTCGCGATTCATTTCCCGAACCAGCCACGACTTGGCCAGGCTCCAGTCGCGGTTTACGCTTTGTGCCGATATGTGAAGAACCGCTGCGATCTCGTCGGCGGTAAGTCCGCCGAAATAGCGCATCTCGACCACCTGCGCCTTGCGTGAGTCAAACGCGGCCAGGCGCTCGAGAGCCTCATGCAGACGTATCACCATAGGATCCGGTTCCGATGAAAGAAGCAGGGCGTCATTCAACGGCGTGCGGTGTAAGGCTCCTTCACGTTTGGCACAGTCTCGGGATCTGGCGTAATCCACGAGTACACGACGCATCACCCTGGCTCCCACGGCTAGAAAGTGAGCTCGATCCTGCCATTGCATGTGCTTAACATCAACGAGCCGAAGGTAGGCTTCGTGCACAAGTGCTGTGGCCTGAATCGTGTGATCAGGGC